>NZ_JAYGHR010000044.1:0-11438 GCF_034932365.1 Limnoraphis robusta BA-68 BA1
TTGCATCGATTAGATGCTGGGTTTTTCAACTGGTTGAATACCCTGCCAGTTGAGTTATTATAGCATTTGAAAGAGCCTTATATCCCCATACCTAAAAGGTAGGGGCGTGTGCGGCAATTTTTGGTAAATCAACCCCTGCTTTTGAAAATCCAACAGGTGTTTCCGGTTGCACTTTAGGTTGAGCATGAGCCTCCATGCCAGACTTGGAGAGGGCAAACGAGATCGGATGCCTGAACTCATCAGGATAAGGCTGAGAAGTCGATATCGGCTGTGAGGTTGCAGGCGGAGTCGTAATAAACGGATCTTTAATAAACGGGTCGTGAATGTAGGGTTTGAGGGGATCAGAAGTGGAAGAAGTCGGAGCCAAGCGAGGCGGTAAATTCACCGCTTCTGGCGGGGCAGATTCAGCTTCGGCCTCATCACCTATAGCATCTTCAGGAACCTTCGGTTCTACAGATGGCGTGGGCTGCGACAAATTCGGCAGTTGGGGTGCTGGAGTCAGCCGTTGCCCATCAACCGAACGCGGTGCCGAAGCAGGAGCATCTAAGACAACCGGAGAATCCATCGGTTTCTCAAAAATTTGAGAGAGGTGTTCGAGCTGCTGTAAAATCTCATCCCCTTTTTGACCTCTGACAATTTTCGCCTGATATTGCCGCACCTCAACAGGCAAAAACTCGACTTTCATCTTGCGATCTGCTTTTAGGGAGACTTTTAAAACGGCTGTATCATAGTTGTTGCGGCTATTCCCCCCAAAAATAAAGTTCCCCAAAGAATAAACAATCGGCCGACCTTTATAAATTTCAGCGCCCTGTAAGACATGGGGATGATGTCCAACAACCAAATCAGCACCTTGATCAATGGTGAACCGAGCCAGTTCAATTTGCCAGTCACCCGGATATTGAGCCAGTTCAACACCCCAGTGAAAGTTCACCACAATCCAATCAACCTGATCCCGAATCGCTTGAATATCTTCGGCAATTCGTTCATCATAGCGAGGATTCGTGCCAGGATTTTTTTCATCGGCGGCATGGAAATCCGCATCATAATAACCAAAGTAAGCAATTCGCTGACCTTTGACTTCTAGAATTTCTGGGCGTCGGGCTTCTTTGATGTCTTTACCTGCCCCAATAGCGTGAATTCCAGCTTTTTCTAGGGTTTCTAGGGTTTCAATCAGTCCCTCTGCTTCATAATCCATGGCATGATTGTTTGCGAGATTGACCAAATCAATTCCGCCGCTTGTTAGCACTTGAACGGCTTCCGGGTCAGCTTTAAAATTAAATTGCTTATTGGGACGGCGCAGAGTCGAACGGGTTAAGGGATTTTCTAAATTCACCATTGCCACATCTGCCTCACGATATTCATCCAGTTTTTCAAAAGCCCAGGTATGGTCATCTCCGACAATCTTTTCAAAATGGTCGGAAAGCGTGACATCTCCCCCAAACATTAAAGTAACGGTAGAATCAAGTGGTTTTTGAACGGTAGTATGTTGAACGACGGGAACCACTTCCAAAGCGGCTTGAACTTGTTCTGGACGCTTCGGAGGTAGCGTAGGTGCAGCAACATTTTGTTGAGCGGGGGCAGAAGTTGGAGGAAGTTGCGCTATGACTTCATAATAACTCACCCAACATCCTAAAATAAACGCTGCAACAGCCGAACCCATCATCATTAGAGTCCGAAAGGTTCTAAATTTCAGCCCGTCTAGTTGTCCGGTGCGAGAGCGCTGTCGTACCCGGTTAGCAGGTGTGACAATCCGAACCGATTGTTTCCACAGAACCGCCTGATCGCCCGTATAACGGCCAAGAATCTGCACGCCCTCTACCGTTGGAGAGTTGATTTTCCACAACAAATGACAGATAAATTTAGTAATCCGCTCGGCTACGGGTTCGGTTTGGAATTCGACTAGAACCTGCAAACGTCCCCGTCCTTCGGGAGCGACATGGGCATAAATGCCTTGAGGTCGTAGATAACTGTTAATTAAGTAATTAATCGCTTGAAAATCACCAGAGCGGGCCAGATCAAAAATAGACGGTTGAGATAAATGTTCTGCATAAACCATATACACGCATTCCCTAACACACAACCAGTATTGAACATCAGTGATACCTGATGGCGTCCTGAGTCGGCACTCACCTGAAGTTTATTTTACGGTTTCAGTTGCTGAGTTGGATAGAAGATTCAGACCAATCAAAGTTAATGTGCCGATGTTCTCTGTTTACCTTTGGACGGGTCATTGATGTTCTAACAAGGAATTGATACATTTTGCCTAACAATCAGGTAAAATTTGAGTATGCTAACTTTTAGTATCCAAATGCTTGGCTTAGTTGTCAGTAAGCGACTTCCAACAGCCAGCACCCTTCTCAGGATAAGTTTAAAATGCTACATCGCAAGATCTATCAACTGTGTTGTGACGGTCGTGAAGTCTGTATCTTCTTGCGGGATCAGCAACGCTGGATAGAAAAAGCCCGTATCTTAGATATAGAGGGAGATCTAGTCACGCTGCGCTACGAAATAGAAGAAGATGACGAAATCTCTTCTTGGGAAGAAATGGTGCGCCTAGAAAGTATTGGTGCGGTTAGTCAGAAGTTGGCGTCGGTCTCAAGAGGATATTTTGATCCTCCAATCGCAGAAGATTGTCCAGAAGCCGAACAAATTCACAACCCAACTTCAGACTCGAACCCAGATTAATCCCTAAAGTTTATGGGGGCTGTTTGTCCGAAAAGGCACTCATGCAACAGTTTTTACAGTTTACAGTCACCAGTAGGGGCAATTCATAAATTGCCCGTACCAGTTATCAGTTATTAACCATCACTTGTAGGTTGTTCACTGTTGACTGGTCAGTGGTAACTGTTCACGACTCATCTCCTAATCCTTGAGTGGGTTCAAATACAGGGCAACAACCATCCGGTGTCACTTTAAAATGGTAAAAAGCTGAATAGGGGTTTGAGCATCGTTGGCCGCGATAGAAAAGACAATTCCCGCAACATTCTAGCTCTGAGGGTAAACTGTGATCACTCCCTTGATTGAGGAGTTCTCGTTGGGAGATCCCCCGCAACACCAGTTCCTCTCCCTGCCAACGCACTTCCACCATCCCCGTATCGGCAAAGCTAGACCAGCGAGGATCGGCTGTAATCGACAGGGAAACCCCAATATTAATTTCAGTCGCTAACTCGCTAACTTCCGCCTCATAATGGGTTTCTGGCAATGCTGGTTGTATAAAGGTTTCACCCACAGGCAATTCCACCAATTTACCCGCAGAAGGATAATGGAGTTGATAGCGGTTGCGTAACTCATCGAGGTTGGTCAAGTCCGCTAAATACAACGGAGATCCATGCACAAAAATAACGTGCTGAGGTCGCACATTATGAATGAGTTGCGTTGTCCCGGCCCCATCACTATGTTGGGAGAGAAAATAAGTTTCTACCCGTTGAAACTCTGACTCAACAATGGGCGGAATTTTAACGGCAGTTCCGGGTCTTTCGGGCCAAAATAACACCCAAGAGCCATTAGAGTTCCTCGCGTATCGTTGCCAAGCGGTGCGCTGTTCGGCAATCACCACACAGGGAGACTCACCCAAGGTTAACTCCTGTTCGGGAGATAACCGTCGCACTCTCGGACGAATGCGTTCATCCCAAAACAACGGTTGATGTTGGGCAAAATTCTGCACGCTACTGGGAAAATAGGGCAGAAGTTCAAGATAGACATCGCATCCTTGAGCGACTTGGCTATCGACCCAAATATCAATCTCCCGACCTGTGAAATAGTGATGACTGCGAAGCAACATTAACAGCTCTTGTCCTAAACCTAACGAGGGAGTCGGGAACAAAACCGAAGATCCTGAGCTTAACGTTTGTTCTATCCGTTCTGCGAGTTGGTTTTCAAGCTGACGGCGATGGGGATGACGGGCGGTACCATAAGAGCCTTCTAAGATGAGAACATCCGGTTTGAGACCTCGTAACTCTCCCAGGGGCAATCCTTCTACCAGTCGCGAATTTGACAAGAAAAAATCACCCGTATACAGCAACTTATACATCCGTTGGGGAGCCGCATATTTCAGCAATATTGCCGCAGCGCCCGGTAAATGGCCAGCCGGAAACAGCGTCGCCGTCAGTCCCTTTCCCAGTCTAATCTCAGATTGCCAGGCTAAAGGCTGACAAAATTGAGGAATTCCTTGAGCGGACAATTCAGGCCAGTTTAACGGGAGCAATTGAGCCGTTACTTGACTCGCATAAATCGGCAATTGGGGAAAGGCTTGATGGAGTGCGAGTAAACCGACTGCATGATCGGCGTGAGCATGAGTGCAGAACACCAAATCAGCAGGTTGGGAGCGATCGCTCGTTGCTAATAGGGGTGAAATGTTCTGTATGCCACAATCGAGTAAGATTCGATGAGGTCCCATTCGTACCAACAGACAAATCCCTTCGTCTGCATGGCCAGCGCTATAGGGGAAACATTCCAGGTCAATCACAGGGATCAGTCAATATTAAGAATTTAGTTTAGATTTTAATTTGACGATCGATTTTTGATAAAAAATTGTTAACAAGTGTTTCAATATTCGGGCTAGGAGAAGCAAATTGTTATGTCTATTGCTCAATTTCAAGAATTTTTTGACCACTGTGTGGGAACTTGGACGACAGAACGCACCTATCACTACTTGACTCATCAGGAGGTGGAGCGATCGCATACTGAGTTTATCATCCATCCGATCAACTCGGAGACGAAAGCTCGTGTCTTATCGGATAATCAACGTTCCACCGAACTGAACTTAGGGGACTTACCCGGATACCAACTCGCTTTTGAGACGGTTTCGGAGAAGGGTGATCACGTCTGTCAGCAGTTGAATATTCTGTTTGTTCCGCAAAAGGTTGAACTTCCCTTCATTGAAGGAGATTATCTCCGAGATAAAGCCTATGAAGAAGCTAAACCCATGATTGCTCATTTTCGTTACGATATTCGCACTCGAGAACTGTTAATGACCACTCAGTACACTCGCGTTATTTCGGTTGATTCTATTACCTTAATTAACCCAGAGTTACGCATTCGGAAAATCTTAAACTATCAGCGTCCTTTAGAAAATCAACCTCTACAAACTGTTGTTTTAGCAGGTTTTGGTGTCGAACAAAAACAGACAGCTAATGTTCAACAATAATCTCCAATATTTCAAATCGTCAGCGACTCTCGTCCTTGCTGTGTAGATAATTCAGTACAAACTTAAAAACCTTTGAATAGTTCTCTTTTATCTACTCCACTGCCTAACTTAATTGGAGAGGGAAACCAGATAGGGTAGTTACTACACTTACCCTATCTGCTAGAGAAGGCAGGGTACAAGAGAGCAGAGGAGAATCTAAACCTCTTGCTTTCCTTAATCCTACTATCAACCTCAGATTTCAAGCGGAACGCAATGATTTCTTAAGCTTTTTACTGAATTTCAAACTGTGTTCCGCGATAACATCCTTGAAAGGAGGTTAATTGGGTTCCTGTCAACTCACTGAGTTGAGTGACTAAAGCCGGAGTCCCTTGATTTTCTGCGGAACTCCATTGATAGGTAAAATTTTCTAAGTATTTTCCGGTTCCTTCGTGACTGTATTCTTCAATGGGAATTTTAGAATCAGAAACACCTGTCACTTTTTGATCATGATATCCATTGACAATAATTTTCTCAATCTCAACCCCCGGTTCTACCTGTACATTCCAGTTAACAGGTTCATAGGATGACAACGCCAAAATAATCGGTTTATCTTGACGTTTTACCTTGACTTGTATTTCCCCTGTGGGATGATTATTACCGCTATGATGAGGATGAGATTCATAAACTCCTACCAAATGGAGTTCTTTATCTCCTGAAGCAGAAGTCACATAGCCGGAAAAATCCTGTGAACCTCCGACTCCACAATTTCCTGTGGGAACAACCGGAGTCACAGGTAGAGGTTGAATGGCTTGTTTTTGTTCCGCTTGAGGGGATAATAGAGAAGACCAATGAGTCATTCCAAAACTGGCGATTAATGCGGCGCCCAAACCTATCGGAATGAGTTTAAACCAACTCCTAAAAGGATTGAAACGAGTCAGTTGTCTAACAGCGTAGCGAGTATCTCGGATGGGGTTACTGTTTCCATCCAAAGACGCCAACAAGCCTAAACCTTCTGGCTGTTCTAACAGACTTTGGATAATTTTACCCTCACCGATGTAGAAATTGCGAGTTTTGCGATCAAGTAACAACCAGTAACGCTCTGTTTCGGCTAACTCGTAATTGTCTAAATCATAGCTGACTTGGGGATGTTCAAGGAAGACCTGCCAAGCTAAACTATTAGAGGCTCCAGTTGTTTGACCATCTGTATAGAACGGTTGTTCAAGGTCAGGTTCCCAATGCCAAGCTACCCAACGGTTTTCAGCAGTATAGCCTAAAGACTGTTCTAAGCGAGGATGAGCAGAAATGTCTAAGCGTTTGATTAATTTAGACATAGTGTTAAGGAGTGAAAGGTTAGAATGTGAGTGAAATAGTTGTCTATGAGATTAGCTATATTTTAGCTAGATTGTAGAGACACATTGGGTTAGTGTCTCATTTTCTCACAAATTATTCCAGTTGCCAACGGTTTTTGATCATTGAAAATTAACGTTCCTCCTGATCACAAAATTGGGTATAATTTTAACAAACTTCCCTGCCTTTGGCGTGCCTGCCTAATGTTTAAACCTCAAGTGATTTTTCTCGATGCTGTTGGAACCTTATTTGGTGTAAAGGATAGCGTTGGTGAAGTTTATGCCAAAGTTGCTGAACAGTTTGGCGTCAAAGCTGAACCGAATGCTGTAAACCAAGCTTTTTTTAAACAGTTTGTGGCTTCTCCTGCGATGGCATTTCCAGGAAAAAGTTTAGAAGAAATTCCTCAGTTAGAGTTTGAATGGTGGGAAGTAATTGCTATCAATACGTTTAAACAGGTCGGATTATTTGAAGAATTTAACGACTTTTATGATTTTTTTAACGCGCTTTACGCTTATTTTAAAACAGAAAAACCTTGGTTTGTTTATCCCGACGTTCAACCCACTTTAAAAAAATGGCAACAACAGGGAATTCAACTCGGAGTTTTGTCTAACTTTGATTCCAGATTATATCCCGTTTTAGATGCACTCAACTTGTCTGAATATTTTACCTCTGTTACCATTTCTACTGAAGTGGGTGCAGCCAAACCCGATCCAAAAATATTTGCTGTTGCGTTGCAAAAATACAACTGTTCTTCTGAAGTTGTAGTTCATATTGGAGATAGTTTAAAAGCAGACTATCAAGGGGCAAAATCCGCCGGAATTAGAGCTATTTTAATTAATCGCAACGAACAGGGAAAAACGGTTCCTTTTGAACAAAACTCCGATTTAATAGAATGTAAAAGCCTAGATCATTTACCCTTTTGAACTCAACCTTACCGCCTTTCTTTGTGTCTTTGTGTCTTTGTGGTCAGTCTGAGTGACGCGGGTATCAAGTATGAAAATTCAAATAGAAATCATCGCTTCAACGGGAATCGTAACATCAGGAAATGCAACAGGAGAAATATTTCCCTCTTTTAATGTCATTTTAGTTCCATACTCCCGTCCACTGGGTTGACGATAGACAATTAACTCCCCGGTTTGTAGATTGACTAACCAATATTCAGGAATACCCGCTTCTGCATAAATGTGATATTTTACCGTAGAATCTTTTTCTAAACTGGTATTGGCATATTCTATCACCCAGAAGATGTTTTCAGGATAGGGATGATGAGTCAAATATTCTCGCCCTAGAGGTTCAACAATAGCGATATCCGGTTCCGGTTCCGACTGGTTGGGTAGGGTAATGGGTTTCGCGTGGCGGATCAAAGCGCGATCGCCTAAAACCCGAGTCAAATAATGTCCAGCTTCTGAACTAAAAAACGCATGAGGTTCGCCTTCTGGGGACATTTGAACAATTTCTCCCGATAATAATTCTACAGGGCGATCGTCGAGTAACCCCGTTTTAATCATCTGGTGGTAGTCTTCTAGGCTCCATTTAACTGTTGATAGTGTCATCTTTCACCTTTGAGCAACCTTAACTTTAGTATATCATTAAGATAACAGTCACTAGAGACTGATGTATTTCTTTACTCTTGATGATCGCCTCATCAAGAATACTCCCAGACATGATTTAATAATAAACCTATGACTTCCAAAGAAACACTCACTCAAGAACTGGAAAACCTGCCCGATCAAGAGTCGATGATACGGTGGAAAGTCTGATCAAAAGAGTTGATTGCGCCCTATACTTTTCTAAGCGTAATAACCGCAATTGTGTGACAGTAAGGGATTAGCAGTTATCACCTATCACTTCCCGCTTAAAATATTCGGTTTAAGTCTAAAATAAATAATAGAATCCTTCAACGGAGTAGAATTGATGTCATCAGCAGCAATCAAAGATTTAGTGGAGATGGTAGAGGCTTTACCGAGTGAAGTTCAGAAACAAGTGGTAGAGCATTTGCGCGAGTATATCACTGATTTACAGGATGAACAGCAGTGGGATGCGTCCTTTAGTCGAACCCAGTCAGCATTAATGGAGGCGGCGCAACTAGCGAAACAGGAAAAGGCTGCGGGAAAAGCAAAGGCGATGGTTTTGGATTGGTAGCCATGATGATTATGAGCGTTTTTTTGGCTAAACTGTGTATCTTCACGGAGAAACTCTTAACCTTTCACTTCACCCTTAGAATATCCGGTTTAAGTCTAATATAAAACCCTGTAAAACATCCTCACCGGATAGATGACTTGGATTAACTAATACTTCGATATCCCGATCTTTTCGATAAATTTCTACCTGTTTATTTTGCGGATCAATTAACCATCCGAGTCTGGCTCCATTATCCATATATTCTTGCATTTTAGCTTGAAGTTTAGACAAACGATCCGATTCAGAACGCAATTCTACGACAAAATCAGGACAGAGAGGAACAAAACCTTTTCGTTGTTTTTCGGTTAATATCTCCCAACGGTTTCGACTCACCCAAGACACATCGGGAGAACGATTGGCGCCGTTCGGAAGTCTAAATCCGGTGGAAGAATCAAAGCCTTCTCCTAATTCTAAATGTGCTTCAACCCAGTTCCCAAATTGCCCAATTATACTAAAATTACGCTTACCGGATTCGCCACCTGTGGGGGGATTCATAATTAACTCTCCTTCTGATGTGCGTTCTAATCTTAAATCCCGGTTAGCAATGGCGATCGCTTCAAACTGTTCTGGGGTAACATGGAGAGCAATTTCACGGGGAATTTCTAAAGAAAGAGTTTCTGATTCAGATAATATTTGCATGATTGATCATCTCCCCTTTTGAGTTTAATTAACGTGATCATTTCCTTGTCCAATATATTTTAACTTCCATAAACAACCGGAGATTAAATTTGTACAAATATGAGCTAAAATGGGTACAAATAAATTACCGGTGGCGATCGCACTATATCCGAGAATCAATCCGACAACCGTCGCCCAAATCACATAGGGCCATTGTTGGGAACCGCTAAAATGCAGCACGCCAAAACCAACACTTGAGATAATTAACCCCAACGGGGTAAAGCCAACTGCCGCTAAAATCACACCCCGAAACAGCAATTCTTCACTCAAACCGGGTAACAATCCGAGCCACAACAAATCCGGCCATAATAATGGAGTCAAGACTAACTTTAAATATAAATCAGCACTGCGACTATAAGCCGGCCAAAGGCGATAAATAACCGAACTGGCAACTGTAATTAAAATCCCAATTGCCAAGCCCAAAGAGATATCAACGGCAGCAAAATGAACAGGCAAAATCGAGACTTGACTCAAATAGAGCCATAATTTAGCAACAATTAAAAGTAAAGTCGCCGTTCCTCCCATCGCCACAAGAACTTGGATGCGCGTTAACGGTTCAAACTCAGGATTTTTAGGACTATGTTCTACCACGATGTTATTAAAAAATGCAAAAAAAACAATCAGTCTATAAAATAGAACTTGAATCAATTTTAGCGATCGCCAACAGATTAGGGCGCAGAGCATTGTGATCAATTCCCGCTCGATCAGCCACCAAAACTCCCAAGGCTTCTAGATAAGAATTCACCGTGATGGCTTTAATTCCTAGAGATTCTGGAGAGACTTGCATTCGAGTTTGATTTTCCTCGACAGCAATCATCAAAGTTCGGCGATCGCTAAAACTTAGAATAGCACTCCCTCCGCAGGCTGTGGCAGGAACAACCACCGCATCGACAGAATTTCCCCAAATGAGGAGATCCCGAGAACCCGCAGTATTGACAGCAGGAGTCACAAACTGAGGTGCGCGACTCAACCCGACTAAAACACAGGGAAGAAACGTATACCCCAATTCTTCGGCAGCAGAACGCGGTGATAAATCGGGATCGAGTGGTAAAGTAGACAAAGCTGGAGCATGAGCGCAAGGAATTTTAAACTGACGGACAATCAGGTGACTAATTACGGCTTCCGCGCCTGCTAACGGATCAACACCCTGTCCATGTCGGTATTGTTCGAGAGTGAGACTCTCTTGATTTTCAGGAAAACGAGTGACAACAGCAATGGCTTCGGCTTTGGCTTTTTCAATCAAAACTTCGGCGCCTCGCAGCAAGCTACCAGGGTTCTTGATCGTCCCCCAGGAGGCTCCAGAAGCCGCCGTTCTCAGCTCAACATCTATTGGAGCATCCGTGACGACATAATCGGTTAAACTTAAACCTAGCGTCGCTCGTGCGGCATCTGCAACTTGGAGATGACGTTGGCGTAAGTCGGGTTCAATGGCTTGATCGAGGAGTAACCCCACCCGGTTCTGATGAACGGGTTGTAGCCCCCAAGAACCTCTGGCAAATTGATCCAGTGCGTAGCCTTCGACATAGAGAACGTTGGGTAGAGGCCAGTAAAGTTGAGCGCCATTGAGAACGTTAGGATGAGTAATCAGGCGATCGCAAATTTGAGACATCGCCCGAGCCACAGGTAAAGCATCTCCCGCATAGCCTCCAATGGCGGCGCCAACTCCGGTTGGTATGATTAAAACGACAGTATATGGACGAAACATGATCATTCCTACTCAGCCCTGATCAATTGTGCCTTAGCACTGAACCTCTGTATGCTAAGATATAGTTTATGGCACTAACAATGAACTACACTTACCGAATTTATCCGAGTGCGGCTCAACAAAAATTAATGTTGAGTTGGCTAGAGACTTGTAGACGACTTTATAATCGTTGTCTGCGAGACTTAAAAGACTGGATGAACAGTCGGAAGTGTATGATTGATAGATGCTCAATTAATAGGGAATATATTATATCTCCTGATCTTCCATTTCCTGGCTACATGGAGCAAAAGCGACAGTTAACCCAGTGGAAAAAAACTGAACCCGAACTTAAAGAAGTTCATTCACAAGTCACCCAGGATGTTGTTAAACGCTTGCACAACTCTTGGGAATCTTTCAGGCAGA
>NZ_JAYGHR010000045.1:0-10840 GCF_034932365.1 Limnoraphis robusta BA-68 BA1
CCTCCAAACTATAGCAATGAATCTGTTTCGACTGTTAGGATTTGTCTCTATTACTGAAGGTCAAAGATGGCTTAATAACAGGTGGTCTAGGCTTTGGATTTTGCTAGAATGAAACAGCCCTGCCTTTCTAAGGGGGGAACCAAAAGGGGGGATGGGGAAGTCGAGATTTGCACTTCTATCAACTCCAACAAATTAAACGGGTTAGGGTGATTAGAAGACACGATGGGTATTATGCTCAATTTTTAATCGATCATACCAGAGAGGAAAACAAAGAACTCAGTAACAAACAAACAGGTTTGGATGTCGGTTTAAACCATTTCTACACCGATTCCACCGGGATACAGATAGACAACCCCCGCTTTTTAAGAAAAGACGAGCGACGAATTAAAAAGCTGCAACGTCGGTTATCAAGAACAAAAAAGGGAAGTCAAAACCGTAAAAAAGCAAGGAATCGGTTAGGTAGAGCGCATCTCAAGGTTTCACGCAGGCGTAACGATTGGGTTTGTAAACAGGCCCAACACGTCATACAGTCTAACGATTTGGTAGCGATAGAAAATCTACGGATACGCAATCTAGTTAAAAATCATCATTTAGCCAAGTCAATTAATGATGTTGCTTGGTACAGATTTAGAGAATGGCTGGAGTATTTTGGGAGGATTTATGGGGTTCCGGTGATTGCCGTTGAACCTGCATACACGTCTCAAAACTGCTCAAATTGCGGTGAAAAGGTTGTCAAAACTCTCAGTACGAGAACTCATAAATGTCCTCACTGCGGATACACATCCAACCGAGACGAAAATGCCGCCAAAAACATTCTAAAATCTGCACTTAAACAACTATCAAATCAAGAAACGGATAAGAAATAGATTAACGGATTAACTTGACTGTAAAACGCATAAATCTTGGCTTCTCACACGTAGCTTAATCCGTTTTTCCGCTTAATATCTGTTTTGAAAATACCGTCGGGCAGACGGAAATTAACGCCTCCCGAGAGACTGATCTCTGCTTGAGTGGGGAAACCCAACCCTTGTAAGTCAACTCAACGAAAGAGGAAACCCAAACAGTGATGTTTGGAATCTCCGTCGTTTACGGCGGAGAGGATGTCAAACTACGTTCACATCGTCTACCCTGAGATTTTTGGTCAGTGGGTCGTCCTGAAAAATTTTAGTTGACGCAGGGTTAACAAGAGTCGCTAGGATAAAAAAGAGTATGGTTTGATCCGTTCATTCGACAGGAGAACACTTAATGGATTTAGTCGCCCTGCAAAATGGGTTAGATAACCTTTCGTTTGCAATCTTGTTCGCCAGTATGCTAGTTTACTGGAGTGGTGCTGCGTTTCCTGGGATTCCCTACCTGCAAACTTTGGGAACTGCTGCGATGACCATCGCTAACCTGTGTATCGCTGCGTTACTCGCCGCTAGATGGATAGAAGCAGGTTATTTCCCCATCAGTAACCTCTACGAGTCGCTATTTTTCCTCACTTGGGGTATTACAACCATACACTTGGTAGCTGAAAATATGAGCCGATCTCGGCTTGTCGGTGTCGTTACAGCACCTGTGGCGATGGGAATTAGTGCTTTTGCGGCTTTAACGCTACCGTCTCAAATGCAACTGTCTGAACCTTTGGTTCCCGCCCTTAAGTCTAACTGGCTGATGATGCACGTTAGCGTGATGATGCTCAGTTATGCCACTTTAATGGTAGGTTCATTACTCGCGATCGCCTTTTTGGTGATTACACGGGGACAAGAGATTGAACTGAGTGGAAGTTCCTTAGGAACTCGTATTTCCCGAAACCACCACTATAAACTCAATCATTCCACCGAGTTAACCGCCACTGCTTCTGAAACGGTTGTTAATGCTGGATCTGAACTCTCAGCCAATACCAACGGCAAAGGAACAACAGCCCTGTTAGAGTTAGTCAGTTCTACTAATAGCAACTCGGCTGCTTTATTATCACCCCAACGCTTGAGTTTAGCGGAAACGATTGATAATATTAGTTATCGAATTATTGGACTGGGATTTCCATTACTCACCATTGGGATTATCGCTGGGGCGGTTTGGGCAAATGAAGCTTGGGGATCTTATTGGAGTTGGGACCCGAAAGAAACTTGGGCGTTAATTACTTGGTTGGTTTTTGCCGCTTATTTACACGCTCGAATTACCAAAGGATGGCAAGGACGCAAACCCGCTATTTTAGCTGCAACCGGATTTTTTGTCGTTTGGATTTGCTATTTAGGTGTTAATCTTTTAGGTAAGGGTTTACATTCCTACGGTTGGTTCTTTTAGGTTCAAATTTTTACACCGGAAAACGGCATTCATTCAAACGCTAATTCCGTTTTCCTTTTCAATAAACGATTACAGGAAACAGTAATGAATCACCCAATTCATATTATAGATAATGATGATGTTCTGCACACCGGGGCGAGTGCATTAATGTTTCAATGCACGTTCAAAGTTAGTGAATTTCTGGCAATGATGCAAGCCAAATTAGAAGAAGAATATATCTTCGGTGATGGCCTTGAATGTGACCTATTGAGTCCGGGACAAACCTGGAGAAAAGGAAAAATTAAGGTGCGTCTGGAGTTTACCTCCCTAGAGAGTGAAACCCCTGAAGTCCCGATTTCTGTCCCCCAATTTCCGAGTATACCGACTCCGATCCAAACTGCGAACCCCGAAGAACTCCCGCCACCCTTGAGACGACAAATTCATCCAGTGGGGATGTGGAGTTAAAACAGTTTACAATTAGGGGCCTTGAGGAACGGGGGAACGCCTCTTTACTCACAACCCCCATTCCCCTGATTGACTGCTGCCTTCAAACTCGTTTTTCCTGGAAATTTCGCGATTTTTTTTTCGGCAGACCCTCTTGACTTTTGGTGCGGCTACGGGTATGATTATTTTATAATGGGATATTAACGAAAAAAATATTTTTTTCAATACTCGATTATAATAAATACTATTGATACTATATCAGAAGCCGTCCTCCCTTGTCAACCCTCAAAGCGAGGGAGATGGAAAGTAAGATAGGCTAAACTCAAATCCCCAATCCCCTCTTTGGAAAAACTGTTCACTGTTTACTTTTTACGGTTTACGGTTTACTGTTCACTGTTGATTGTTCACTGAACACTAAACTAACATGGCCAGCCTAACACCTAATCCCAGTTATAGCGTTACGATTCGCATCGAACTTCCCAACAAAGCGGGAATGTTGGCAATTGTCACCCAAGCTATAGCATCAGAGGGGGGAAACTTAGGACAAATTGACTTAATTGAGTATACTCGCAACACCACGATTCGCGAAATCACTGTTAATGCCTATAGCAGTGAACACGCTGAGAACATTGTTCAGGCGGTGAAAGCGTTACCTGAATTTAAAGTCGTTTCCGTTTATGATCGCACGTTCAATCTTCACCGCAAAGGAAAAATCCGCATAGAAAGCAAATTTCCCCTCAAATCTCAAGATGATTTAGCAATGGCTTATACGCCGGGAGTCGGTCGAATTTGTCGGGCAATTGCCGATGATCCACAAGAACTCTATAACCTAACCATTAAACAAAATACTGTTGCCATTGTTACCGATGGCAGTGCAGTTTTAGGGTTAGGAAATCTAGGGCCAGGTGGTGCGTTACCCGTGATGGAAGGGAAAGCCATGCTGTTTAAAGAATTTGGCGGAATTGATGCGTTTCCCATTTGTCTCGATACCCAAGACACAAACGCCATTATCGAAACCGTGAAATATTTAGCCCCAGTTTTTGGCGGGGTTAACCTAGAAGATATCGCCGCTCCTCGGTGTTTTGAAATCGAAGCCAGACTGCGAGAAATCCTCGATATTCCCGTTTTTCACGACGACCAACATGGAACCGCCATTGTTAGTTTAGCAGCTTTATTCAACGCCCTGAAACTGGTGAAAAAATCCATTGAAGACGTCAAAGTTGTAATTAATGGGGCGGGTGCTGCGGGTATTGCGATCGCTCGTTTGTTGCAAGAAGCCGGAGTTCGTCATATCATCATGTGCGACTCCAAAGGCATTCTCTCCAAAGATCGCAGCGATCTCAACCCCCAAAAACAAGCATTGGCTGTAGAAATGTCCGGTTCTCTCGCAGATGCGATGAAAGAGACTGATGTATTCATGGGAGTGAGCGCTCCCGGTGTTGTGACTCCAGAAATGGTGCGTTCAATGGCAAAAGACCCGATTGTGTTTGCAATGGCCAACCCTATCCCCGAAATTCAACCCGAGTTGATCGTCGATGATGTGGCAATTATGGCAACAGGACGCAGTGACTATCCCAACCAAATTAACAACGTTCTGGCGTTTCCAGGCATCTTTCGCGGCGCTCTCGACTGTCGGGCTTCCACGCTAACCACCAAGATGTATCTAGAAGCCGCAGTGGCGATCGCAGCTTTAGTTAATCCTTCCGACTTGGATCGCGAACACATTGTCCCTTCTGTATTTGATCCACGAGTCGCCCAAGCCGTAGCGGCGGCGGTTTCTCATACTGCTCGTCAGGAAGGAGTCGCTCGCAACTAAACAGTCCGTAAACTCAAATTCGGGGCGGGAAAATTACAAACCAACAAGGTGTATTCTCCACCCGCCTCTATCGCCTCCGGTGCTGCCCAAGATCCCTTGCGGCTCTAAATTTTTAACCCCTTTCGGCTATCTCTACATCCGCCAAAGGGAACCAGTTGGCTAATTGTCTACTCTAATAGTAAAGATTGCTTGCCTAAACACGAGCGATCGCAGGGGGCATTGATGAGACAAACGCTCTTCTAGTAAAGGTTTCAGGGTGATAAGAAACCTCTCATGGTATCAAGCTGACAGGCCTGAATTCCAGCCAAATACAGTTACCTCAGAGAGTGGAACATTGCAGTGCCTATGCTATTTGGTCTGCACCTACTATTCAAAGTGTAGAGAGTTGATTCAGGACATCCACAAGAAATCAATTCTCTCGCCGCCCTTCACTCTTTGCATATGCAAATGGTGCATTACCCTGAGGTTAGAAAAATGTTTGCTAATACCCAATCCACAGGCTCCGCTACCAACTCCTATCAAACCACTGACGTTCAAGCTGGAAAAACCTTCGCAGTCGATCAAGAACTGGATGCTCAAACCGTTGCTGATATTCTCTTAGAGGAATTATCGGAAGCGTTGCAAATGAGACCTGCTACGGGTCGGGATGTGATGATGCGAATTGCTCTGGAAGTTGAACGCATTTGTGAAAAAAGCAAGCGCATTCAAACGTCTGGAGAAGTCCGCACTTGGCAGCTTAATTTAGCGCGTCATCGCTTGCAAAAGTGCTTGCAATACTACAAACTCGGTTCTCGCCAAGGTCGGGTTGAACTGCATTCTACCCTGGCTGCGATGGTTTACCGTCACATTGCTGCATTTGCGGCTCAACTGAATTTCCAAGCGCGTTATAACTTGATTGAAGACTTCCTGCAAGGATTTTACATTGAATCATTGCGTGCCTTCCGGCGGGAACACAACATGGCAGAAGACTACACGCCTCACAGCAAGTTAGAACTGTCGGAATACATGGCATTTACTGAACAGTACGCCAAGCGTCAAATTGGTTTACCGGGTCGCAACCGCCAACGTCTGATCGTTCTCCGCGCTCAAGGCTTTGCTAAAGGTCAACCCCCAGAAACCGCAATTGATATTGAACTGGCGGTTGAAGGCGCAAAAACTGAAGAAGCCGAAGCACAAAGCCGTTCTTCTGCGATGCAACAAGTTCGCGAACAAATGGTTTCTGAAGCGGTTGATCCGGCGGACGCTGTGTTACGTCAACGGGTGATTACCGAGTTGGTTCAATATCTCGAATCTCAAGATCAGGCTGACTGTGTAAATTATCTGATGCTAAAATTACAAGATATGCAAGCCAGTGATATTGATAAAGTTCTCGGTTTAACGGCTCGTCAGCGTGATTATCTCCAACAACGGTTTAAGTATCATGTTGAAAAGTTTGCCCGTTCAACCAATTGGAAATTAGTCCATGAATGGTTAGGTGCAGATCTCGATCAAAAACTGGGGATGACAACTGAGCAATGGGAAGATTTTCAAACCAAGCTCTCGGCTAACCAACAGCAACTGTTGCAACTCAAGCGGGAGCAAAAAAGTGAAAAAGAGATTGCTAAAGTTCTCAAATGTACACCGAAGCAAGTTCAGAAACGTTGGGCGAAACTTTTAGATTTAGCATTTGCTTATCGTAACGGTGTTCAAGCATAGGATCGGGTAGATAGGGCATGGTGAACCGCGATGACATTAGGAATAGGACTCAAACCCACCTAACTATCCGATCGCCCCTGAGATGTCTACCATGTTCACCCCGATCCCCCGAGAATAGACAAGGTTAACCATAAACTTCTAATGATAAACAATCAATTCTGAATTGATAAGTAAAATTGCTCGGTTTTGCTGATAAGAATTTCTAATCTTGTATTTTAAAGTTTTAGTGTTAACTGCGAACTATTCTCGGGCAAATTAGATACAGTACACTGAAGTAACAGTTTATTAAGTATCGCTATCTCAATCATTATGCTTGTCAACCTGGCTCCAACTTCTGCTTCATCAGATCGGATCTCTGATCCGACAGGGAGCGCAGATGAACACCTTTCGTCTGATGCAATCGCTCAAAACCCAACTGTACTTCAGCAGGTTTTCCGAACAATTGACGTTAATAGCTGTCCGTCTTCCTATAACTTTCATATGCACACGGTCAACTCCGATGGACAGCTTAGACCCCATCAACTGATGGAACAGGCGATCGCCATTGGTTTAAAGGGACTGGCGATTACAGACCATCATACAACGCAAGGGTATCACCAAGCCCAACGTTGGTTAGACACCTGGAAATCTTGTCATCCTGAAAATAGTTCCACCGCTCCGACACTCTGGACAGGCGTAGAAATTAGTGCAGGTTTACTGAATGTGGAGGTGCATATTCTCGCCTATGCGTTCGATCCTCAAGCCATCTGTTTACAGCCCTATCTTCAGGGTCATACCGTGAAAGGTTCCAACTACCGAGCCGAAAATGTGATTGCAGCGATTCACAAAGCGGGGGGTTTAGCAGTTTTGGCGCATCCGGCGCGTTATCGTTCTCCGGCTAAGGCGTTAATTTCGGAAGCGGCTCGTTTGGGGGTTGATGGGGTAGAGGTTTATTACAGCTACCGCAATACCAATCCTTGGAAACCCACACCTGAGATTACCGAAGACATCAAACAGTTAGCAAATCGGTATGGACTTCTGCACACCTGCGGTACCGATACTCATGGGTGTAACTTGTTGTTACGCCTTTAGGAGTGGCATCGAGTCAATGTTGAGAAACGCTCAAATTCATCGATTATTCTTAATGGGTGGTCAGTAGCTGTTTAAACTGACCACTAACTGTTTAATCAAAAGATAGAGCATTAACCGAATATAAAACCGTTATTCAGGAGGTATATATCGGGGAGGCATTTACTGCTTCAGGTTCCACTTCCCAAAATCATCATCATCAAAAATGCAATCAAAAGCAGCAGCAAAAGAAAGCTTTTGATCAGAGATTCATTCTGATTGAGAGAAGGTTTGGAGGTTTTCATAATGATTTTTATGCTATTTTATAGTTTTAACCTAACAAATCTCATCATCAAACGGGTAGAAGCAAGAACAAATCTTAAATCTCTGTAAGTTTTCTTAAAATGAGGAATCAGTTGATCAACCTAACAATGATTAATTGACCGGGATTTATATTAGATTTAACAGTAATTTGGTAAAATTAGGGTAGGGAACAGTGAAGACAGTTTACAGTGACCAGTGACCAGTGACCAGTGAAGACAGTTTACAGTTTACTGTTACCAGTGACCAGTGAAGACAGTTTACAGTTTACTGTTACCAGTGACCAGTGAAGACAGTTTACAGTTAGCAGGAGGCAGGCAAAAGCGCTTGCCGGGGGACGGGCGCGGTAGGGCGCGAGACTTTGTTTGTAAGAGAGTGACCAGTGCCTATTGCCTGTTGCCTGTTCCCTGTTCTCTCTTAACTATTGAGTTAAACCATGTTCTAGAGCATAACGAACTAATTCTGTTCGGCTATTTGTTCCGGTTTTCGTAAACAAACGACTGACATATTTCTCAACATTACGAACACTGGTTTCTAAGCGACGGGCGATTTCTTTATTCATTAATCCTTGAGCGACTAAATCTAACACACTCTGTTCACGAGGCGTTAAATCAATTTTAATCGGTGCGGGCGTTTGCGTGATGCCACTTTTCCCTTTCAACATATTTTCAATCCGAGCTATTTGACCTGCTAAGGTGGCAATATCAGGATTTCCATCAGAATTGCTGGCTTGGACTACCGCTCGACGTTCTAATAAATTTTTGACAATAACAACTAATTCTTCGGGATCAAAAGGTTTAGAAAGATAAGCATCACAACCTGCTTGATACCCTTGAATCCGATCAGTGGTCATCCCTTTTGCCGTTAAAAAAACCACAGGTAAAGCTTTAAACTGAGGATCGTCGCGCATTTGTTTAAGGAACTGATAGCCATCAACTTCTGGCATCATAATATCTGTAATCACCAAGTCGGGTAAATTTTGCTGTAACAGTTCCCAACCTTGACGAGCATTACTCGCCACATCAACGACGAAATCGCTATCTTCAAGATAAGCTTGTACCGCTTCTCGCAGTCCCGGTTCATCATCAACCAATAACAGTCGTGCTGGTACTTCAGGGACTTCTACCCCATCGCTATTATTTCCTGGAGTCTGACTAGACATCAATTTTACCTTGATTTAACCCTCTACTTTATTTCACTTTAGCGAACTCCTTAGCGCAAATCGATCTCTCAAAAGAACGGTTTTCTTGACTCGATCCACACTTGACAAATTTTTCTCGATTCCACTCTACTAGATGTAAAAATCGAGAGGGTACTGAAGATGAGGTTGCCTACGAATTTTTCAAGGCTGGAATTCCCAAGTATAGTATTGTTTTGGGATTCTGTTTCAAAGAGTCGAAATTTATCGCCCGGATCGAGAAGTAGAAATTCAAGAAAATCCCAACACCTTATCGGGAGAAAATGTTTTACCGGGATTTGTATTAGATTTATAGCACTACGCATAACGGTTAGGACATTGGTAAATGCTGAAAATATTTTCTGCTGGCACTTTTGCCTCTTGCCTGTTGCCTTTTGCCTAGCGCGTAGCGCTATAACGGTAATTTGGTAAAGTAATAGTAAGAAATAGCTTTGACAGTCAACAGTTATCAGTGATGTGGGGCGGGTTTGAAAACTGCTTTTAGTTCTCAGCCAAAATCTGACTAAACCCATCCTGTTAAATGCGATCGCTTTAATCACAGATAATATATTAACTCTATCCTTCCCGTGCCATCCAAATCAGAAAAACCAAAATCTGCTCGACGGGTGGTCTCGTTATCGTTTTTACTGAAAAGGGTTAAGCTGTATTGTCTGAAAGTGCCTCTAATTAAAGCTGGCGGTCGGATTTGAACCCACAACCTTCCGATTACAAGTCAGTGACTCTTACAACCCTCAATCTCCTCTCAGTTAAAGCTTTCAGAGATTAAGACTCTCTGGACGTGAGTAGGATTCACTCCAAACTCACTCCAAAAGTGGCTATTTGATGACCTGAAACTCAAAGTTCAGGGACAGATAACTCGGTTCTGTGACCTGCATAATTTTTGTAAATTATCTCAGCACTATTACCTACCCACTTAGCAACATCTTTTGCATCTACTCCTTTCTCAAGGCAGAGGGTGATAAATGTGTGTCTGGTCTGGTAGGGCTTTCTATACTCAATCCCTAAGCTGTCAAGCACTTTGACCCACACTTTGCGAAAAGAATCTGTGCTGAATATCTTGCCTCGGGTTGAGGCTAATACCAAACCTTGAGTAGACTGACGGGTTGACTTAATTTCTCTCAGTAACTTCTGAACCTGATTGTTGCAGGGAAACACCCGCTTTTTCTGGGTTTTAAGCCCCTCAACTTTTTCCAGACCTTCAACACCCGCTACTATGGCATTTCTGAAAGTTATCTTACTTAGATCGTCTGAGATGTCTTCCCAAGTCAATGCGATCGCCTCACTCGGTCTACAGCCAACATAAAAACAGAAGGCAGCGTAATAGTAATACTGACGGTGTTGAAAACGGGTTTTGAAAGCTTCTATGATGGCGTCTCGCTCAAGACTGGTGAATGGATTAATATCAGTTTCCTCATCCTCTGATTTCTTGATCCGCTTTCTGGCTTTCCCTGCCATGCCTTCAAATGGTGAACGGTTCAGTTTGACTCGCTTAGATTCAACAGCCCACTTTAAACAGGCGTTGAGCTGAACCATTAAGCGCCTGCAAGTGTCACCCGAAAGGGTTTGACTTCCCCAGTCCAGCATCTTTTGAGCATAACCAGTGCTTTCTAAGTTGGGGTCAGTATTTGCAAAAGGTGATCGTTGAATGTGACCCAATATAACCAGATAAGTACCTCTCCATGTTCCCGGTCTGACACTTGAACGTCTGGTTTCTATGTACTGTTTGTAGAGTTGAGCTAGGGTTTCTTGACTGGGTTTCTGTTCAGGAATGACGGTTTTCTGATGGCGATAGCGTTCAAGAGTTTGGTCAAAGCGCTCATAGACAATATCTGTCTCTATTTGTTGGGCTTTTGCTTCTGCAAGCTTGCGGTTAACTGGAGTGTCTTTTAATCCTAAATACAAATATCTCCGTTCACCTCCACACACAAAACGGGGAAGTGATAGCCGTAGAATTCCATTATGACATGACACTCCAACCCGCCCTTTGCGGCGTTTGGATGGATTTTTCATTATTTGTTGTGTCTTATTTAGTTAACAGCGTTTGAGTTGATTTT
>NZ_JAYGHR010000046.1:0-10655 GCF_034932365.1 Limnoraphis robusta BA-68 BA1
CCATCACCCCATCCCCCCATCCCCCCCGGCACTTTTTAACTCGGGAAGCGAGTCAACCGCAAGCCCAGGCTTTAAAAGCCGGGGAACGGTTGACTGAGAATGAAACAGCCCTGCTGGCTTTGAAAGGGGGGTGATGTAGTTAAAAAAAAGGGGGAGAATTGAATGCAGCCTGAATGAAAAATTGCAGCCTGAATTAGCGGTTATACTGTTTCGTCAGATGCAGTAAGCGATCGCTAATTTCCGAAGTGAGTTGATCCGAACTTTCATAACGCCAACGCCAATTTCCAGCATTGATACTCGGATCATTCATCCGCCCCTTATTATCTAAACCCAACAAATCTTGCAGGGGAATAATCGCTTGATTTGCCACAGATTTTAAGGCTAAATCAATGAATTCCCAATTGATTTCTTTAACTTCGTCAGGGTGAGAATACCCCAGATATTTAGCAACGTTTTGTTTTTCTTGTTCTCCGACTTTTTGCCACCAACCGACGGTGGTATCATTATCGTGAGTTCCGGTATAAACCAGACAATTTTCTACAAAATTGTGAGGAAGATAGGCATTTGTGTCATCATCTGAAAAGGCAAATTGTAGAATTTTCATCCCCGGAAACTCAAAGCGATCGCGAAGTTCTTCAACTTCGGGGGTAATAATTCCCAAATCTTCCGCCAAAACAGGTAAACTTCCTAACCCACTACGAATCGCTTCAAAAAACTCCTCCCCAGGCGCTTTAATCCATTCCCCATTCATGGCAGTTTCTTCTCCCGCAGGCACCCGCCAATAGGCTTCAAACCCTCGGAAATGATCAATTCTGACTAAATCGGCATAGGCGAGAGTCGCTTTAAAACGTTCAATCCACCAAGCAAAACCCGTGCGTTTTAGCTCATCCCAATCATAAACCGGATTACCCCAAAGTTGACCTGTTTCGCTAAAATAATCCGGGGGAACTCCGGCAATATAAGCAGATTCTAAGGTTTCAGGATCAAGTTGGAAAATATTCGGTTGCGCCCAAACATCTGAACTATTGTGACAAACATAAATCGAAATATCACCAATAATTGAAATGCCTTTATCATTGGCATAGCGGCGTAGATTTCGCCATTGTTCAAAAAACTTGAACTGAAGAAACTTGTGATACAAAATGCGATCGCTAAGTTCTTCTGATTTGGCTTTCATGGCTTCCGGTTCCCGACGAGCGATGGCGGAGTCCCACTTATTCCAGGGTAAACCATCATGGGCTTCTAATAAGGCCATAAATAGGGCATAATCATCTAACCAGGCGGAAGTCTCCTGACAGAAGGATTCAAAAGCCGGATTGGGATTTCCCGAGAGAGATTCCCGAAACCGATCAAAAGCCCGTTGAAGAAACTCTGTCTTATGGGGGATGACACGATCAAAATTTACTCGATTGGGAGTAACATCTTCACTGGGGGGTAAAGGGGTTAATTCATCCGCATTTAGTAACCCTTGTTCGGCCAATTGATCCAAACTAATTAGTAAAGGATTTCCAGCAAAGGTGCTAAAGTTCATAATATAGGGGGAATGCTCATACCCAGTTGGGCCGAGCGGCAGAATTTGCCAGAGGGTCTGACCACTTCTGTCCAAGAAGTCGATGAACTCATAGGCAGATTGTCCTAAATCGCCGATCCCAAAAGGACTGGGTAAGCAGGTCGGGTGCAGTAAAATCCCACTTGCACGTTGAAACGTCATAACTAAATACTGAGTTTGGATTATTTCAACATCATATCTACTAAGCTTGTTTGATCGTATATCCTTAGTCAAAAAATCGGGAGAAATCCTCAACCTTTTTCCGACTTTCTTGGAGAATCCCAACAAATCAACAGGTGATCTTGAATGAGGAATAGAAAATCAAGCTAAAGTAGGGGCGGGACAAAATGTGTGTCTCTGTTCAAACAACCTACATCAACCCGCCCAACCCGTTTTTGATCCAGACTCAGGACTCAAATCTGATGTCGATTGTAATCAATCAAGACTTTTCTGAAAATCTATCTTAAGACAGAGGAAAGTCAGCGCTCATCAACTCAAACCATACCCATACTTGATGGGTGTATAACTTCAGGTAAGTGCAGTCAAACAACAGCGAAGTATCAATAGAAACATCTAAACATTTGTTGCTTTGCCTTTGCTGGATGGCTTCTAGATGATTGTGTAATTTGTAGCTCAGACTAGATATTCGAGAATATGCAACATTCCAAACTTAGCAACGATCCCCTCTGGTTTAAAGATGCCATTATCTATGAGGTGCCGGTGCGTGCCTATGCCGATAGTAACGACGATGGTATTGGTGATTTTCTGGGTTTAACCGAAAAGCTAGACTACCTACAGGATCTCGGAGTAACAGCCATCTGGGTGCTGCCCTTTTTCCCTTCACCGTTGCGCGATGATGGTTATGATATCTCCGACTACATGAACGTTAACCCCATTTATGGCACGTTAGAAGACTTTAAAACGCTTCTCGATGCCGCTCACGAACGGGGAATTCGGGTGATAGCAGAGCTTGTTGTTAATCATACTTCTGATCAGCATCCTTGGTTTCAACGCGCCAGACGAGCGCCCAAAGGCAGCACAGAGCGAGATTTCTACATTTGGAGTGATACCCCAGATAAATATTCTGAAGTGCGGATTATTTTCCAAGACTTTGAAACCTCAAACTGGGCATGGGACCCGGTAGCCAAAGCCTATTACTGGCATCGGTTCTACTCCCACCAACCGGATCTCAACTATGAGAACCCGGTACTGCAAAAAGCCGTGTTAGACGTTTTAGACTTTTGGATGGAAATGGGGGTTGATGGCATCCGCTTAGACGCCGTACCCTATTTATTTGTCCGCGAAGGAACCAACTGTGAGAACTTACCGGAAACTCACGGGTTCCTCAAAAAACTCCGAGGCCATATGGACTCGAAATTTGACAACCGAATGATGTTGGCCGAAGCCAACCAATGGCCGGAAGATGCCGCAGCCTACTATGGAGAGGGCGATGAATGTCACATGAACTTCCATTTTCCCCTCATGCCACGACTGTTTATGTCGTTGCGGATGGAAGACAGTTTCCCAATTATTGATATTCTCAACCAAACGCCTGCAATTCCTTCTAACTGTCAATGGGCGCTATTCCTGAGAAATCACGATGAACTGACGTTGGAAATGGTCACAGATGAAGATCGTGACTATATGTACAAAGTCTACGCCCAAGATCATCAAGCTCGGATTAATTTAGGCATTCGCCGACGGTTAGCCCCTCTGTTGGGCAACGATCGCCGTCAAATTGAGTTGATGAATAGTTTATTGCTCTCACTGCCTGGAACGCCTGTGTTGTACTATGGCGATGAAATTGGCATGGGGGATAACATCTACATTGGCGATCGCAATGGCGTAAGAACACCGATGCAGTGGAGTCCCGATCGCAATGCGGGCTTTAGTCGCGCTAATCCTCAAAAGCTCTATCAGCCTGTCGTCGTTGATTCAGAATACCACTTTGAAGCCGTTAACGTCGAAGCCCAAAGCGCCAACCCCAACTCGCTGTTATCGTGGATGAAGCGTTTAATTGCCATGCGGAAGCGCTTTCAGGCATTTGGACGGGGAACGTTTGAGTTACTGCATCCCGAAAACCGCAAGGTGTTAACGTTTATCAGAACCTATAGCGGGGAACATATTCTCGTCGTGGCGAACCTGTCTCGGTTTGTGCAAACGGTAGAGTTAGATCTGTCGGCATTTGCCGGAATGATGCCTGTAGAAATTTTTGGTCGCGCTCAATTTCCTAAAATTGAAAAGTCGCCTTATTTTCTCAGTATCAGTCCCTATGGGTTTTACTGGTTCATGCTGCAACTTGATCCGAGTCTGACAGAACCGCTCCCTCAGAAAAAACTGCCTGTAATGGCTGTAACTCAAAGCTGGAAACAAGTGTTAGAAAGCTCAGAGTTAAAGAGCAAACTCGAGTCAATTTTAGCGGAGTATCTGCTGAGTTGTCGTTGGTTTATCGGCAAGTCTCAAGTCATGCAGTCGGTTCGTATTACTGATATTATTCCGATTCTGCACCAGGAAACAGAAGCGGTTCTTTCATTAATTCAAGTCGAATACACCGAAGGTTTCCCGGATACCTATGTACTGCCCCTCAGTTATGCCACAGAGGAACGGGCTGAAGAAATTCAAGAAACCATGCCCCAAGCCGTTATCGCTTCCCTGAAAGTCGATGAAGAAGCCGGGATTTTGTTTGATGCGATCGCCTCAGAAAACTTTATGAGTGCCTTACGGCAGATGATAGTTAACCGGATGACTTATCCCGGTAAGCTAGGGCGTTTAGTGGCGATGACAACAGATGCGATCACACAGGAAGAAGATACCCTGCAAGGACAGTTTGAGACGGCTATCGAAAAAGGAAATCGCATTAATACCCTCGTTGTTTATGGGGGGCGGTTTGTGTTTAAACTGTTCCGGCGTGTCGAAGAAGGAATTAACCCGGAACTTGAAGTTCGGCATTTCCTGGGAAGTCGCGCTCCCTTAGCCCATATTGCCCCGGTGATCGGAGGGTTAGAATATCGCCGTCACCGCTCAGATGCCATGACCATTGGGGTTTTACAGCCTTATATTCCAGATGCGACGAATGCTTGGACTGTGACCCTTGATATTCTCCGAGATTATTTTGATCGGGTTGTTGTTGAACAAGCCAATTTAGAAGAAATTCCCCTTCCGACAGAAGAACTGGTGAATTTAATTGAACAACCTGTACCCGAGTTAGCAGCCCTGACGATTGGTTCCTACCTGAGTAATGCGGAACTTTTGGGTCAACGCACGGCGGAAATGCACATTGCATTGTCAGCAGACTACGACAACCCCGACTTTTCACCCGCGCCGTTTACCTCACTCTACCAACGTTCGATTTATCAATATTCTCGCAACCTCACCGGACAAGTCTTTTTCCGCTTGAAAAAATTGCTTCCCAGTCTTCCTCTAAGGACTCAAACCCTTGGGCATCAATTAATGACTCGCAAAGACTTTTTGTTAGCCCGACTGCGACAAGTCCTCAACCTCAAGATTACCGCCATGCGGACTCGCTGTCATGGTAACTACAGTCTTGAGGAGTTGCTGTTTACCGGAAAAGATTATGTCATCCTGGACTTTGAGGGAGAAGCCTACCGCACTTTAAATGAGCGTCGGATGAAGCGATCGCCCCTGCGAGATGTCGCCGGAATGCTACTATCGTTTGATTATGCGACTCGTGTTGCTCTCCGCAATGAAGTGGAAAATGGCATGATTCGAGAGGAAAATCTCGTACAAATGCAGCAATGGTCGCAGTTTTGGTCGGCTTGGGTGAGAGGGGCTTTCCTCAAGAGTTACCTTGAAACGGCGGCGCAAGACTCCTTCCTTCCCAAAAGCACGGCGGAGTTAGAGGTGTTGCTGGAATGTTATTTGCTGGAAAACGCCATTCAAGACTTAGGAATCTATCTGCAAGAATCTAACGATATGCTGGATATTTCTATTCAGCTTTTGATTGATTTTAGCAGCCGCTTAATGTCTTAAGACTTGAAAACCTAACAACAATTGTTCTAAACCCGCCCCCTTCCCCCAATCAATTAATGATTCATTCAGCTTGTCTATAGAGACTAAAAAAACCCGGTTTCTCAAAGAAACCGGGTTTTTCGCTTGTATAGCAGTCGAAGCCTTTGATTAGGACACTGTTTTTCTGTCAAATCCTTTTATGATAAAGGTTTCAATTCTGTCTCCTGTCTCGGTGTCTCCTGACTTCTGCTATACCTGCTGAAAAAGGTTTATTCGTTCGTTAAATCTGGATCTAACTTCACTAACAAACCAACAAAAAAATGTTGTAAAATAGCCCTGACAGGGATAACATTATTCGCTGCAATCTTAGAATCAGTAATCACTTCACACCAATCTGATTCTGAACCCTGGGGAATTTCAATCGCCGTATCTCCCCAAACTTCATCCCCAATCGGAAATTTTCCGGGTTCAACCACACGGGTTAAAAATCGAGGAATAACGACAATAGCTGTCTGTTGTTCGTGAATTCGAGCAAACGCCATAATTCGTTCTTGATGCTGACCCATGACTTTCAGGGGAACATAATTTCCGTATTGAAATAACTCCACATATTGCTGACGTGCTTCCAACACTCGGACAATACAAAATAACTTCAAGCGTCCATCTTCACAAGTCGCCATCAAGTCTTCTAACAAACTCGTCATCCCCGTTTTACAACGGCGTTTGATTTCTTGTAAAAAAGACAGTCGTTGTTCAAAGTCAACGGGACGACGATTATCGGGATCAACTAAACTTAAATCCCAAAGTTCTGTCCCTTGATAAAAGTCGGGAATTCCGGGAGTCGTCATTTTTAACAGCGTTTGAGACAAGGAATTAAACATTCCATAAAACGCAATCTTTTCTTGTAACGGTTGAAATTCCTGTAAAAAAGTGTTCTCCTCTGACGGCTCAAGCACTTGTTCTACAAAGGAAATAAACCCTTCTTCATACACCGTATCGGGACGCAACCAAGCCGTGTGAACTTTGGCTTCTCGCACTGCTTTGATCGCATAATCTTTTACCCGTTCGACAAACTGGGGATATTCTTCTTCATACCAGGGAAAAGCACCAATCACCGTTTGATAAAAGAAATATTCATCATTACAATCAGGAATTAACATTCCATCCTGTTCTATCTTTTTAGAACGGTTGATTTGCATCCAATTTCGCACTTGAGTTTCCCACTCATCGGGAATTTCTGAAATCACGTTTAATCTGGCTCGTAAATCTTCGCTCCGTTTGGTATCATGGGTAGAAGAAGCACTCATCGCATGGGGCCAGTTTTGCAGTCGTTGTGTGTTAAACTCGTGGAATTTAGCGGGGTTAATTCCGAAGTATTGCGGTGAACCGCCGACCTCATTTAAAGACAAGAAACGGAAATAGACGTAAAATAATGTATCTTCAATTCCCTTCGCCGTTAACGGACTTGAAAATTGTTGAAATTTCATCACAAAGCGTAACCATAACTGTTGATTTTCTTCGGAGAGATAATCATCATAATCGAGGAGTAAAAACTTCTCAATTAAATTTAATTCATTCAACAGTTCGGGAAGTTTTCCTTTGGCTTCTTGAATCGCTTTTTTAACATATTTGCGATCTTCTTCGCTCACCCCTTCTTCGGTAATATAAGTCCGATAAACCGGGAAACGGACTAACACTTCCATAATCGCAGTTTTCAAACCGAGCAAGGTAAAATCACGGCCATAGCGATATTGTCCAGAAATTCGCTTCAATAAATGAGCTAAGTTATCCGCATCTCCGGCTAAGTTTTTATCAGCAATTAACCGCTTCTTATCAACCAACATTTGATTGTAAGGTGTCTTCAAACCTGTGACATCACGATAAATTTGACTGAAACGTTTTTCGTTTTCACTATCACAAAACAATCCATTGACATAGTTCAAATATTCATAACCCGATGTTCCTTGAACCAACCATTTTGAAGGCAGTTTTTCATCGAGTTCTAATATTTTTTCAACGGTAATATAAATATCTCCAACTTTATCTCGCAGCCAACGCAGATATTGAACCGGGTTATAAAGACCGTCAATGTGATCAATTCGCAATCCCGTAAATTGACCCGATTCTACCATTTTCCCAATCATCTCATGGGTTTTCTGAAAGACTTTAAAATCTTCTACCCTGACACAAATGAGTTCATTAATGGTAAAAAAGCGACGATAGTTTAGTTCTTCCGCTCCCACTTTCCAAAACGAAAGTCGGAAAAACTGATTTAATAATAAATGATCCAAAAAATTAAAGCTTTCCGGTTGATCGACTTCTCCGTTAAAATATTCAACGTTTTGATCAATAAATGCTGTAATTTCAGGATTATCTCGATACAGTTCCCACAACAAACCCTTAACAAATAACGCTTGATCTCGACGCTGTTGATTAGACGTTTCTGCGGGAATACTTTTCAGCATATACAGCACACCCAACAGTTTCACAACATCCGGGTGTCGGCGTCCGAGTTTTTTCGAGAGTTGTCCGAGTTCGTGACTCACAAACTGAGCGTAGGATTCAATATTGAGGGGAACTTTTAAGTTATAATAGTTAATGCTTAACCCCTCTTCATCATAGGAAAGTTTAAGTTCTCCATTTTCTAAACATTTCCCATAAAAATCTCCCAACAACGGCGTTAAAACTCGACCCCGGATGTTTTCATAAGGATGTTGCCATTCGATCTCAAAAAAGTCAAAATATTCTGAATCCGGGCCATATTCCAAAACATCCATTAACAGCTTATTTTGACTATCATAAGCCATATGGTTCGGCACAATATCCTGCACCCAACCCATATCTCGATCTTGCAACTCTTCTATTAACTTGTCAAAGGTTTCTTTTGTTCCTAACTCTGGATTTAATTGATTGGGATCAACAACATCATAACCGTGTGTACTTCCTTCTCGGGCTTTAAAAATCGGAGACGCATATAAATCTGATATCCCCAATTCGTGCAGATAGGAAACAATTTTTCGGGCTGATTCAAACCCAAAATCTGGGGTAAACTGAATTCGATACGTTGCTACTGGAATCCGCATATTTTTTGAGTTTTAATGAGTCTAAATTTATCCAAATTATCAGAAAGTTACTTTACTTGCATTCGTAAAGCACAAAACTTTCAGCAGCCAGCGTTAACGTTTTAGAGGAGGTTAGAGTGTCTGGTAAACTCGCTCCATTCCCCATCCATTGTTCATCGGTAGAATCTAACCGTTTCTGCCAATTTCCTTCGATACTGATCACATCAGTCGTAACAGCTTCTGAGTTAAAATTCAGTATACAAAAAACTTGGCTATCTTGACTCCATCTGCGGATAGAGACAATTTTTTCTGTTTCCCAACTTTTGACTTCTTGATGTTGGAAACTCAGATTTTTTAACGCTGGAATTTCTCGCCGCAGTTGAATCAATTTTCGATAAAAATCGAGGATAACTTTATGCTTTCCTTCGGTTCGTAAATGCCATTTTAAAACACAATCGTTGAAGGTTTCAGCGCTTTGGGCATCCGGCGGATCTCCTTCAACGTGGAAGGCTTCAAATTCTTCTTTACGCCCCTTTCGGACAGCAGCTACTAAGTCGGGATCAGAGTGACTAATAAAGTAAGCAAAGGGTGATTCTTCGCCGTATTCTTCCCCCATAAATAACATCGGAATAAACGGCGAGAAGATTAACGTCGCTGCCCCTAATTTTAACGCTTCAAAAGAAGCAAGCTGACTAATTCTTTCCCCTAACATTCGGTTGCCTACTTGGTCGTGATTTTGAATACAAACCACAAACTGAGAGGCGGGGCGATCGCCTGCAAAGTTTCCATGATAGCGCTGACGGTTTGCTGAATAATTCCAAGCATAAGCAAACCCTTCTCGCAGGGTTTTTTCTAACAGTTCACACTTGCCAAAATCTAAATAATATCCCGTTGTTTCTCCGGTGAGTAAGGTATGAACACAATGATGAAAATCATCACTCCATTGACCATCTAAACCATATCCACCTTGTTCTTTAGGTTTAATAATTCTGACATCATTCAGGTCACTTTCTGCTATCAAATAAAACGGGCGTCCTAGCTGTTGGGATAACAGTCTCGTTTCATCAGCCATTTCCTCTAAAATATGTTTCGCCCCAAAATCATAAATGGCATGAACCGCATCTAAACGCAAGCCATCAATATGATAATCTCGGAACCAATACAACACATTTTCAACAAAGAAATTCCGCACCCCCGGACTATAAGCATCATCAAAATTTAGCGCCCGTCCCCAAGGTGTGTTGTATTTTCCGGTAAAATAAGGCCCGAAATCTGAGGTATAATTTCCTTCCGGCCCTAAGTGATTGTAAACCACATCCAGAACCACCATCATTCCCTGTTGATGACAAGCATCGACCAACCGTTTTAACCCCTCTGGGCCGCCGTAGGATGCCTGTACACCGTAGGGATAAACACCATCATATCCCCAGTTACGACTGCCGGGAAATTGCGCTACAGGCATAATTTCAATGGTGTTAATGCCCATTTCTAACAACTCTGGAACCCGATTAATAATCGCTTCAAATGTTCCTTCCGGGGTGAACGTTCCCACATGAAGTTCATAGATAATTAAATCTTCTAAAGGGATGACTTGCCAATTTTCATCCGTCCATTGAAACCCCTGATGATCAACAACCGCAGAGGGTTTATGAACATCATCGGGTTGATAATGAGAAGCCGGATCAGGGCGAGTCATTTCCCCATCGAGTTGAAACTGATAACGGCTTCCCGGCGAAACTTCTGTAGCGGTGAGATGCCAATAGCCTTGGTCATCTTTTTCCATCGGCAGAAGCCGTTCTTGGGGGGTTAAAATCTGCACAGAAACTTGTTGTCGCAACGGCGCCCAAACGGTAAATTCGCAGCGACGATCACCCAGATAATTTGCACCAACTTTCATAAATTTGTTGCCTTTTGTTTTACAGCTTAGGTTCCGGTTCGGTCACACGCACCTGCTATCGAAAACTGATATAACACGGTATAAACCGTATTAATGTTTCGTTCCTGTCTTGCAAAGTTCCTTCTCGAGCGGTTTCCGCCGAGATCGGACTTTGCGCTGCATCACCCCGGACTGTCGG
>NZ_JAYGHR010000047.1:0-9542 GCF_034932365.1 Limnoraphis robusta BA-68 BA1
GCCTGTTCTACACAAGTATGCCAAGCCATGTAGGATTCGCTTCGCTCAGTTTTCTTTGTTGGTCAAAATTCATCTCGCCGTTAAGCCGAAGGCTCTAACGGGAGTCCTCTTTTGACATTTAAGATAGACATTGCGCGATCGCTGGGCTATCTCGCCTCAAACCGCTCTTGGGCGTTACACTGTGAGAGTCAGAAAATCCTTGAAGAGAGTAAACTTCATGCCTGTTCCTAGCCGTCAGCCGTCTATTGGTGCCAACACAGTACCCACCTCACAAGTATTTGATGTCATTGTCATTGGTTCTGGGATTGGAGGACTGGTGACAGCAACGCAGTTAGCCGCTAAAGGCGCTAACGTACTCGTCCTCGAAAGTTATATCATTCCGGGCGGAAGTTCGGGCTACTTTGAACGAGAAGGATATCGCTTTGATGTCGGTGCCTCGATGATTTTTGGTTTTGGTGACAAAGGCACCACAAACCTGTTAACCCGTGCCTTAGAAGCCGTGAAAGTCAGCTTAGAAACCATTCCTGACCCGGTACAGATCCATTATCACCTCCCCGAAGACCTTGAAGTACAAGTTCATCGGGATTATGAAAAATTCTTGAAAGAACTAATTGAGAAGTTTCCCCACGAACAGCAAGGAATTCGTAAATTTTATGATGAATGCTGGAAAGTTTTCAACTGCCTCAACTCGATGGAACTTCTCTCGTTAGAAGAACCCCGTTATCTGATGCGAGTATTTTTCCAAAATCCGGGGGCTTGTTTGGGTTTAGCACAATATTTACCCCAAAATGCAGGTGAAGTCGCCCGACGTTATATTAGCGATCCGCAGCTATTAAAGTTTATAGATATAGAATGTTACTGTTGGTCAGTTGTTCCGGCTGATTTTACCCCAATGATTAACGCCGGAATGGTCTTTAGCGATCGCCATTATGGAGGGATTAACTATCCCAAAGGTGGAGTTGGTGAAATCTCGATTAAGTTAGCCGAAGGACTCGAAAAAGCAGGAGGTCAAATTCACTATAAAGCCAGAGTCAAACAAATTATCTTGGAACAAGGCAGGGCTGTTGGTGTTGAATTAACCGATGGTAGCATCTATCGAGCCAAACGTATTGTTTCCAATGCCACACGCTGGGATACCTTTGGTAAATTGATTCCTTCTGAACAAACCCCCAAATCAGAAATGAAATGGCGACAGCGCTATCAAAAATCACCCAGTTTTCTTAACCTGCATTTGGGAGTTGAGGCGTCTGTGTTTCCACCGGGAACAGAATGTCATCATGTGATTGTCGAAGATTGGCAACAAATGGAACAACCAGAAGGAACAATCTTTGTTTCCATTCCCACGCTTCTCGATCCATCTCTGGCTCCTGAAGGTTATCACATTCTGCACACCTTTACCCCTAGTTATATTGAGCAATGGCTTGGGTTATCGGAGGCGGAATATGAACAGAAAAAAGAAGAAGCCGCCGGACGTCTTATTGATCGCTTAGAAAAATTCTTTCCCGGTTTAGATGCAGGGTTAGATTACATGGAAATTGGTACTGCGCGATCGCATCGTCGTTTTCTCAACCGAGAAGATGGGACTTATGGCCCGATTCCTCAGCGTCGGCTGCGGGGGTTGTTGGGAATGCCATTTAACCGCACATCCGTTCCCGGTTTATACTGTGTGGGAGACAGCACTTTTCCCGGTCAAGGCTTAAATGCTGTCGCCTTTTCTGGGTTTGCTTGCGCCCATCGCATTGCAGTAGATTTAGGATTTTAACAGTCAAAAAGGCAATCTTGCAATCTTGCAATAGGCAATAGTCAGGGGTTAGGGGTTGGGGAAAGTCAACCCGAAACCCGACACCCACTGACTGGTCACTGGTCACTGTTCACTGAAAAACTGATCACTGGTCACTGTTCACTGGTCACTGAAAAACTGATCACTGAAAAACTGGTCACTGGTCACTGTTCACTGGTCACTGAAAAACTGGTCACTGTAAACTGATCACTGTAAACTGTAAAGACGTTCAAGGGAGAGTTGCGCCGCTTTTGAGACTTGGGGATGACTATCTTTGGCTAAATATTTCAAGGCGGCTATACTTTTAGCACTGGGTAAATTTCCTAACGCTTCAGACAGTCGTTGTCGAATTAACCAATCATCGGACTGAGCAAACCGTAAAATCGCATCAATTGCTTCTAAATCTTTGATTTCACCCAAAGCGGCGATCGCTGCTTGTTGAACAACAACCTCTTGAGAGTCTAACGCTTGAATTAAGACATCGTGAGCGCGAATATCCTTGAGATTTCCTAAAGAAACCGCCGCACTAAACCGCACTAACCAGTCTGTGTCTTCATAAAAAGCACGCACCAACGGTTCAAAGGCTCGAATATCTTCTAGATAACCTAAAGCACCCGCCGCATCTGCTCGAATACCGTAATCTGGATCAGATTCCAACAATTCGACTAAAATTGGATAGCATTCCTCTGTGGGTTTGATACCGAGCGCAAATATTGCCATTGAGCGAATCGGTAAGTTGGGATCGTTTAAGACTTTTTTGATTAACGGAACAGCATCAGCCGGAGGAACTTTTCGTAGCGAAGCCAAAGCTAGCATCCGATCCCGGGAATTTTCACTTTCCAGTTGAGTTGCAATTTGTTCTAAGCTTAAAGGTTCATTCATGGTTCAACATTTATCAAAACTTTACATTGGAATTGCTTTGATCTTAATGGAGTCAGAAGATCTGCGCCATAAAGCATCTTGACGTTAGGATGCTGCGTTCCCGCACAGATCGGTTTAGGGGTTAAATGATCCAAATATTTATTGATATTTCTTGATGAGTTATGACGCTCTACCAACCGCCTCAATATTCTTCCGCCTTAGAACAGGCAATTGATCGAAACCCAATTGTCGTTACACCTGATACCTCACTTTATAATGTGATTCGGCTGATCGGTCAGCTCAATTGTATTAATCCTCTACCCACTGTTGAGCGTTCAGAAAACGGTAATGGTTCAGAGTCATTGATTAACCCTAATCCCAGCCAGTCGAGTTGTATTTTGATTGTAGAGGGGAAAGGGGAAACTTCGCCGACGGAAATTTCGACTTTACAGGGGATAGTCACCGAACGAGAAATTGTGCAGTTATTGGCGACGGGTTTGTTAGATCATCCGGCTGAAGTTCGCTTGCATAAAACCCGAATTGGTGAGGTGATGTCTCCTTCGACGGTGCATTTAGTCGAGTCGAAAGATCAAGATATTTTCACCGCATTATCGTTGTTTCGACAGCAACAAATTCATCACTTACCTGTTCTCAATGCTGAAGATCATTTAGTGGGTGTGATTACTCCTGAGCGGATTCGACAGGTGTTGCAACCTTCTAATATCCTGCGATTGCGGCGCGTTGGGGATGAGATGAGTCGCCAACCTGTTACTGCACCTGTAACCGCTTCATTACTCAGTTTAGCGCAAATGATGTCGGCACATCAAGCGACTTGTGTCGTGATTTATCAATTTTCTCGTCGTAAGCAATTGACTCCAGTGGGAATTGTCACGGGTTTTGATATTGTTCAAGCTCAATATTTAGAACTGGATTTATCTCGAACGACTGCTGAAACGGTGATTCAGGGAAGCTCATTTTTTAGTCTAAAAGCTGATGATTCTCTCTGGGTGGCGCATAAAGAGATGCAAAAGCAACAAGTCCAATGGTTAATCGTTTGTGGTGATCACGGAGAATTGGTTGGGATTATTAGTCAGATGAGTTTGTTGCGAATGCTTGATCCGACAGAAATGTATCGGGTTGTTCGCAATTTACAGCAATCAGTTGATCAATTGCAAGCTGAAAAATTTGAGTTACTAGAAAGTCGCGCCGCACAATTAGAAGATCAGGTACAAGAACGAACCGCTAAACTGTACGAACAACTGCAACGAGAGCGTTTATTTGCCAAGATTTCGTTTCAAATTCATCAATCCCTTAATATTGAGGAAATTCTCAATACAACGGTTGCAGAAGTTCGGCAGGTTTTAAATGCTGATCGGGTTGTCATTTATCATGTAATTTCTAATCAGTCCGGGAAAATGGTGGCTGAATCTGTGGCTCCGGAATGGCAACCGCTCCTCGATAAAACCTTGAATAAAAAGATTGTCAAAGCCTATCTGACTGCCTTTGAAACGGACTCTGTTTATGCGATCGCGAACCTCCATCATAGCAGACTTACAGCCGAAGAAGTTGAACGGTTACAACAGGAGAAAATACAAGCTTATCTGATTGTTCCGATTTTGCAAGATGGACAACTTTGGGGGATGATTGCGGCTCATCAATGTTCCGGTTCTCGTCAGTGGCAACCTTCAGAAATTACGGTTTTACAACAGTTAGCGACTCAGTTGGCGATCGCCATTCAACAAGCTCAATTATACCGCCAAGTTCAAGATTTGAATACCCATCTAGAACGTCAAGTCCAAGAACGTACCGCAGAATTACAGCAAAAAGTCAAGGAACTTCAGCAGTTAAATATCCTGAAAGATGATTTTCTCAGTACCGTTTCTCACGAACTGCGGACTCCTTTAGCCAATATGAAAATGGCAATTCATATGATTAAATTAGTGCCGCAAAATGATCGATTTGAACGGTATATTCATATTCTAGAACAGGAATGCTCGAGAGAGACGAACTTAATTAATGATTTGCTTGATTTACAAAAGCTTGAAGTCTCTTCAACACCTATTTATCTAGAAACCGTTGAGTTATCCCAATGGCTACCTCAGATGATTCAACCCTTTTATTCTCGCACTCAAGAACGTCAACAAATCCTTAACGTTAAATATCCCAAAAATCTGCCTTCTATTCTAACCAATTCGATTAGTTTAGAACGAATTTTAGCCGAATTACTCAATAATGCTTGTAAGTATACTCCGAATGGCGGTGAAATTGGCTTAACGGTTAGTTGTTCAACCCCTCGCAAAAGTCGCGCTAAAAAAAGTCTCAATCAACTTCAAGAAACAGAAGAAAATCCCGAAGGGTTAGGCGCGGTGAAGTTGGTGATTTCTAACCTAGCGGAAATTCCCGAAAAAGAAATCCCTAAAATCTTCGATAAATTTTATCGAGTTCCCAATGCTGATCCCTGGAAACAAGGGGGAACAGGTTTAGGGCTAGCCTTGGTTCAAAAATTAGTTGAACAACTGCGGGGAACCATTCAAGTTAGCAGCAAAAATCAGATTACTACCTTTACTGTTGAATTACCGAGATAATAGGCAAGGGTTGAGCCTGACTAAAAGTGGCTGTAGAATATAGACAACAGAAGCAGGAGTAGTTCACCAGTTCCCTGAAAACTCCTAATACACAAAAGACTTCTCTTGTCAAGTTGCCTTTTTTGAACCTCGAAAAATTGGTGCAGGAGCCTTATTGAAATTGAGCGAAAAACAGAAATTTTCAACCAAGGAATGGGGGTTGTAGCCTCTATTTTGGGGTGTAGACACAAGAACCCCTTGGGTGTGGTTTCCTTAAGTCTACCAGAACCCCCAGAATCTCGTCAAGTCTTTGAGAAAATTTCTCAAAAAAAAGTTCATCAAATTCCGAGAAACATTTAAAAATCAAAACAGTTTGGAAGAACTGATAAGCCTAGCTTAAGAACTGGAGGAAAGTGATAAATTCTCAATTTTTCCTCTCCCCCTTGAATTAAAAAGATGTTCGGTGGTTAACCTATTCCCTGTTTTCTAACTAAATTTCTTCTAACGCTTTTAACAACATTTCTCCCATTTCTCGACATCCAACAAGTTTCATTCCATCTGACATAATATCCCCGGTACGATAACCCCAGTCGAGGACTTTTAACACCGCTTGTTCGATTTTTTCGGCGGCGATAGGTTGGTTTAAACCATAGCGTAACATCATCGCCGCACTGAGAACTTGCGCGAGGGGGTTGGCTTTATCAAGTCCTGCGATATCCGGCGCCGAACCGTGTACAGGTTCAAACACCCCAGGACCAGATTCTCCCAAACTCGCAGAGGGAAGCATTCCAATACTTCCTGTGAGCATGGCGGCTGCATCGGAGAGAATATCCCCAAATAAATTCCCCGTGACAATCGTATCAAACTGTTTCGGCCAGCGAACTAACTGCATGGCCGCATTATCAACATAAAGATGAGAGAGTTCAACTTCAGGGTACTCAGAGGCGAGTTGGGTGATGCGATCGCGCCAGAGTTGAGAAACATCGAGAACATTGGCTTTATCAACAGAACACAATTTTCCCCCTCGTTTTTTAGCGGTCTCAAAGCCAACTCGTCCGATGCGATCAATTTCCGACTCAGTGTAAGCCATCGTGTTTACACCCCGTTTTTCTCCCGTTTCCGTCTCAAAAATCCCTTTAGGTTGACCGAAATAAACACCGCCTGTAAGTTCTCGGACAACCATAATATCAACCCCTTCCACAACAGAGCGTTTCAGGGATGAAGCATCGACTAAATGAGGTAAGATAGTAGCGGGGCGTAGGTTAGCAAATAACCCTAATCCGGCCCTCAATCCTAATAGTCCGGTTTCTGGACGTTGATGACGGGGTAGGTTATCCCATTTATAACCCCCAATCGCTGCTAATAGTACCGCATCACTGTTGCGACATTGCTCAACAGATGCAGTGGGTAACGGTTCTCCGGTTGCATCAATGGCAACACCGCCAATTAAGGCTTCTTGAAAGTCGAAGGTAATCTCTAACTGTTGACCAACGGCTTTTAGGACATCTACCGCCACTGCCATAATTTCAGGGCCAATGCCGTCGCCGGGAAGAAGAGTAATGCGGTAGTTCTGGGTCATATTATTTCTAGATGTGGGAATTTAAGATTGTGGATAGAGTCAGGGCTGATAACCTAAGCTGTAATTTAGCCTACAATTATACCCAAATCTCCGTCAACTCTTACAGCAAAGGAAAATTTTGACGGGAGTTGAATTTTCTGTGGTTTGAGTCGGCAATGTCAATCCTAAACCCACTCCTAGAATTAATGAAACAGAACAACATCGGCTGATTATCAATTCTGTTAATTTCACTGAACTCAGCTTGCGGAATAAAAAGGCCTTTTGTTGACCAATTCACTCAAAAATAAAGTCAGACTCTTGCTGATCTCTCGAGAGAATAGCATAGAATAGACAAAGTAAGGTATTGATGACTCTAGATCAAGCTTTTCCGACAACAGATGGGTGCAAGTGATCAATGGGAAAAAAACTTCCACAGCAAATTAAGGTTTGGCAATGCACTTCTATCACGATTGCAGGTTTAGCTGGATTGATTTTTTTGACTGCGGTTACTCAATCTTTTTGGTCTCTTAGTTGGATGATTTCTGGTCTTGGCATTTGGGCTGCTCTCGCTAGTTTCACGGCTTTCATCTGTTATAAGCAACAATATATATTACGACAAGAAAAAGCTGAACTCGAAAGTTTACTCAAAAAAACAATAGAACAGTTTAAAGCTGAAAAAATTGAGTTAGAACAAGTGATCGCTTTAACCCATGAGCGATTGGGGAAAATACAGGCTCAGAATCGAGTTTTGCAGGAAATGAATCATCGCAAAGATGAGTTTCTCCGACAAACTTCTCACGAACTGAGAACTCCGATGAATGGGATTATTGGTTCCCTACAGTTATTATTAGATGATTTGTGTGATGATCACGAAGAAGAAGTAGAACTACTGCAACAAGCTTATCAATCTTCTATTCATTTACTGACGTTACTTAATCAAGTTTTAGATTTAGCAAAAATTGAATCGGGTCGATTGACGTTTGATATAAAATCCGTTGATTTGCATTCGAGTCTATCAGCCGCGATTTACTTACAATTAGCCAATATTCGCCAAAAAAATCTACAACTCCATCGCAAAAACTATCTGAATATTATTAGAGTTAAAGCTGATTCGACCAAACTAAAACAAGTTTTTATTAATGTGATTGGTAATGCGATAAAATTTACTGAAGAGGGTAGTATTACGATTACGACCGAAATCCAATATATCACTGTTTCTTCAAACAATCAGCAGCCCCAAGAAATGATGATGGCTGTTGTTACTGTGAAAGATACAGGAGTGGGAATTGATCCCTCCAATCAGAATCAACTCTTTCAACCCTTTCAAGTCGAAGATGAAGGCCGATTTTTCCCTCAAGGAAGTACCGGGTTAGGATTAGTGATTTCTAAACATTTAGTAGAAATGATGGGCGGTAAAATTAAGCTGAGTAGTACCGGAAGAAATCAAGGTACAACGGTTGAAATTATTTTACCTTTAGCTGATTATGATGAAGAGGTTGAGAACGAATTAAATATCGAATTAAATATCATTTAATCTCGGCATTCATCCCGCAAAATATTTAAAATTCCCCGATCGCCATCTAACTCTGCTATAATCCCTACAGGTAAGCTAGCATTGACCCCATCGTGACCAAATGGCAGATCCGACACAACAGGAATCCCGAGATCTCCGAAGCGATCGCGCAAAACTTCTTCTAACTTAAAGCTATTGGGGTTAATATTCTTCTCCCACTGACTGAACCGCCCTAACGCAATTCCTGCAACCTGTTGTAACGCGCCTGTCATTCGCCAATAGGTTAACATTCGATCAATGCGGTAGGGTTCCTCATTCACATCCTCAAAGGCTAAAATAGCCCCCGCTAACTGCGGTTGATAAGCGGTTCCTAGTAAACAAGTTGCGACGGTTAAATTTCCCGGTAATAGCCGCCCTCGCACTTTTCCGTTTCCCCATCCTATCCCCTGTAACGGTTCAACTCGACGACCTTCTAACCAATCAAATAATCGTTGAATTGACCAGTCGGGTTCTTGTGCTAAAGTTGTTAGAACAGGGCCGTGTATTCCGAAGGTTTTCCCAATACTTGCCCAGAGTAAAGCCGTAATATCTGAAAAGCCGATTAAAAATTTAGGGGTGATATCGGGTTTGAGGGTTTCCCAACCCCAACTTTCCAGTAAACGAGTTGCCCCAAAACCGCCTCGAGAGCAAATAATACCGCTACAATGATCATCATTCAAAGCTTCCGCGAGTTGATGGCGTCGGGCGTCATCGGTTCCGGCGAGATAACCCCATTGATCAGTGTAACCTGTTGTCAGTTCTAACTGATAGCCCTGCGATCGCCAAATATCTAAACCTTGTTCAAACGGTTCAAGATTTCGCAACGCACCACTGGGGGTAATGACTCGTAAGCGATCGCCCGGTTTTAACGGTTGAGGAACAAACATTCTTTCATCTGGGGGAAATGAGTTTGATTTTAGCAACTCAAGACCAACTTTTTGTATCAAACTGGAACAGTGCGAGCTTCATCAATCTTATTTTAAAATTTTATAACCATCTAGTAATATTAAGAAGTAGACACCAACAAAAAATGACTGAAGTTAACTCAAAGTCACGAACCCGCCGTTAACCGCGAAAGCGGTATAACGGGGGCTTGAAAGAGTCCAAACGTGACCAGACTAAGTTCTTAGAGAACTCCGTTATCTGGGTCAAGACACCTAAGAATGCGTGCCAGTTTTTAGCTCTGTCGTCTAACTTTAAACAGATTTAATCGGGTTAAGTTAGTGA
>NZ_JAYGHR010000048.1:0-9168 GCF_034932365.1 Limnoraphis robusta BA-68 BA1
ACATGACGGATTCTCCTACTCCTTTTAACAATGATTCTCGCTCCGCTCAGTTTTCTTTGGGCGGCAATTCCTCTCCCGCTAACCCTGTCGGGTATAACGGGAGTCCCCTTGCCGCATCTCAGATGGAAAGTGAGAATATTTCCTAATTACCTTTTTTTTTGGTCAGATTTTAATCGGCTCCCATCAAACAAGTGAGTCTCAATTTGAGATTTCTGATAATATTATTTTAGGAGCAAGAAATTGCTGCGGATTGCGTTCTAGGTTGGCTATGGTTACTTCATCCTTGCCCCTAATGCCTCAAGAACATTCAACCCTTGACAGACAAGCATTAGAGGACTGTATTGATTGGTTGAGTTTTCATCGCATCTGGGGAGTATTGAGTGTTGAGGCGATGGCTGCAATCGCCCAGGATTTGCAACTTCTCTCCACCCAAGGGCAGGTTGAAATTTATCAAGAAAAAACCATCCTGCAAGGACTGTATTTTATTAAATGGGGAACAGTAGAAATCTCTCGCCATTCCACTGTGGGAAAAACCCATATGATTTACCGTAACGCTGGAGATATTTTTGGCTATCTTCCCTTATTCAGCAACTCAAACCCCTGTATTTCAACAACGAGTGCCATTACTCTAACGCCCTGTGAACTGTGGTTTTTAGGACGAGAACCCCTACAACATCTGCAAGCAGTCTATCCCGATATACAATCTGCATTTAATCGTTTACTGGCTCTAGATTTAGATCATTTCTCCCAGCGTTTAGCAAAAGAACAAGCCCGTATTCAAGGATTACAACCCTATCTGCAACCGATTCCTGTGGGTGAAAAAATAATCGGAATCAGTAAACCCACGCAAAAATTACGACAACAAATTGAGCAAATCGCCCCTTCTGTTGAACCCATTCTATTACAAGCACCGGCCGGAAGTGGAAAAACCTTTATCGCCGGATGTATTCATGCTCAATCTAGACTGAAAAATCATCCCTTTGCAGAAATTGACCTGGCACAATTACCCCGATTAGAAAACGGAAGCGTCAATACCAATGCTTTATTTGGTAGCCCAGGTCAACCGGGCATCATCGAACTTCTCGAACGAGGAACCTTGCTGATTGATCATATTAACCTATTAAATCCTTCAGAACAAGCTCGTTTAATTCACTATCTCAAAACGGGAGAAATTATCCCAAATATTGACCCAATAGAAGCGAATACGCTTGGGGAAATTCAACCGTCTCAATTTTGGGTGCGTTTAATTCTTGCGAGTCCTCAGAAACTCTCTGGGCTTGAAGTAGAAGCGGCTTTCCTCAAACTGTCGAATTTACCACAACGCAAACAGGATATCCCCGAATTTGCTGAATATTTCTTAGAAAAATTTTGTCGGGAACGAGAACGAACACTATTAAAACTCAATCCCGCAGGTCGGCGTCGTTTACTCAGCTACGATTACCCCGAAAACCTGTCAGAACTGGCTAATATTTTAAAACGAGCGGTGATTATGACGCCGCCAGAACAAACGACCATTCCTGACCAAGTGCTGTGGTCGGTAGAATCAAAGAAAAACACGTTTCGGGTGGATTTACTCAACGAAATTCCCGGTTTACGTCAATTTTTACTGAGTGACTGGTGGCCGAAACGGGTCTGGTGGTTGATGATGGCATTTTTTATCCCCGTGACGGTGATGGGGTTTATTGGCCCTCAAACGCGAGACGCCAGCATGACTCTAAATTTATTTTGGGCTTGGTGGTGGCCGTTTTATTTATTCCTGTTTCCAGTTGTGGGTCGTCTGTGGTGTGCGGTTTGTCCGTTTATGATTACCGCAGAATGGCTGAGAAACCTGTCTCTGTGGCTGTTTCCTCGCAAGCTGCTACCCTGGCCAACAAAAGGGCTAAATCGATGGGGGGCTTGGGCGCTTTGGGGGGGATTTGTGGTGATTTATCTCTGGGAAAAACTCTGGGATTTACCCCATCGGGCTTATTTATCGTCCTGGTTGTTGGTGGCGATTACTGCGGGGGCGATTATTTGTAGTTTAATTTATGAACGTCGGCTTTGGTGTCGGTATTTGTGTCCGATTGGTGGGATGAATGGAATGTTTGCCAAGTTGGGGATGATTGAATTGCGTTCGACTCAACAGGTTTGTGGCAGTCAGTGCAGTACCTTTGGCTGTTATAAAGGCAGTACAAGCCCCACTCCGGTGACGTTTGCGGATGCGTTGCCAATGGAGGGACAAGCAACGGGCGGATGTCCGCTTTATTCTCATCCCGCCCAACTTTCGGATAACCGGGATTGTGTTTTGTGCATGAGTTGTTTGAAAGCTTGTCCAAATCGTTCGGTTCAACTCAATTTTCGGTTTCCGGCGGCAGATTTATTAGAAAATCATCAAGGATTTCCTGCCGAAATTGCCCTACTGTTATTGTTGTTTGGCGGAATTTTTATCCATCACAGTCAGAAGGTTTTAAGTTTAGTGGGTTTAGGGGATTTACCGCTTGATTCTGAACATTTACTGCTGAGTCTGCCGATTGTGATAGGGTTGTTAAGTATTCCGGCAATAGTAACCTATGGAGTGCATAAGTTAGCGCAAGCGTTTGATGCGGAAATGCCGGATTATGCGACGGTGATTTATGCTTATTTACCGATGGTTTTGGCGGTGAATTTAGTGCATTATATTCCGGCTGCAATTGGTGAGGCGGGTCAGCTTTTACCTGTTACTGCTCGAACATTTGGCTATAGTGGTATCGGACTGTTTACTTTAACTTGGAGTGAGGATGTAGCAGTTTTTCTGCAAGGGGTGACTCTGTTATCTATTTTAGTTTTTAGTTTATTTCCCCTTCTTAAAATTACCCGTCGTCCCTGGCTGAATAATCTGCCGCATATTGGGTTAATGATAGTTTTGGTTGGGGTTTGTTTTCGGCTTATGGTTTAAGATTTCGATATCTCATAATGTTTGTCGTGCGGGCATCTTCCCCGCTTGAATTTCCAAACTGATTCCTGATTGCTACATATATCATATATATACAGCAAGCGAGACGCTTGCACTACTATGATTTCTATTTGCAATTGACCTGAAAATATATCTATATTATTCATAAGGTAAAAGAAGAAGATGAAAATTTACTCTGATATTACAGAAACGATTGGCAATACTCCTTTAGTCTATTTACAAAAGTTGCCTCAGCATTTTAATTGTGTGGCTGAGATTGCCTTGAAGTTAGAAAGTTTAAATCCGGCAAAATCGGTGAAAGATAGAATTGCGATTAGTATGTTGAATGAAGCGGAAAAAGCGGGATTAATTCAACCTCGTATTTCGACAATTATTGAAGCGACTTCTGGCAATACAGGCATTGGTTTGGCGATGGTTTGTGCGGCGAAAGGCTATCGGTTAATTTTAACGATGCCGGATAATATGAGTCAGGAACGTCAACAAATTGTTAAGGCTTATGGTGCAGAAATTATCACCACTGCCGCTAAAGCAGATATGGCGGGGGCTATTGCTAAAGCAAATGAATTACTGGCGAGTATTCCTCATGCTTTTTCCCCTCAACAATTTAGCAACCCAGCTAACCCGAAAATTCATTATAAAACGACTGGCGTTGAGATTTGGGAAGATACAGACGGTAAAGTTGATATTCTCGTTGTGGGTGTGGGAACGGGAGGCACGTTAACGGGGGCGGGATATTATCTAAAAAAACAAAAGCCTGACTTAAAAATTATAGCAGTTGAACCTGTTAATAGTGCGGTTTTGATTGGGAAGTCTGCGGGACTTCATAATATTCAGGGGATTGGCGCTGGTTTTATTCCTGATATTTTGCGGACGGATTTAATTGATGAAATCGTACAGGTGACAGAAGAACAAGCCTATGAAATCGGGCAGAAATTAGCAACAGAAGAAGGAATTTTGAGTGGAATTTCAACCGGGGCAATTGTTTATACTGCTCTACAAGTTGGACAGCGTTTGGACTGTCAAAATCAGCTTATTGTCGCGTTTCAACCCAGTGGAGGGGAAAGATATCTCAGCACAGAACTGTTTAAATTTAGTTGATTTTTAAACTCAACAAATATTATTGAATTTAAACTTTGATGGTTTTTTTGAACAGTTCTATTTTAGTCGGGTTTTCCCGTTTATTCTTCTCTAAAACTGCATCGGTTTCTGAAAGGAAAACATCTACTTTCGTTAAAGCAGTTGAAGTATCCACTAAAACATAAATTTCGACATCCATCTTCTAAACTCCTGAATATTGGGCTAGGTTCATTTTCTCGGCTTATTTGTGCTTTTCGGGACGATTTCCAAAATTAGATTAACTCTAATATTAAGGCGGGTTTATGTCAATCTCGGGCTGATATTCTAGCTCTTAGAGAACCCGCGCCTACAGGAATTAAACTTCTTGAACTCGATGTTATCTCACTCCATTTTTTACCACATTTACTAAAATTTCAGGCTAGGGCGGGTTTATGTCAATCTCGGGCTGATATTCTAGCTCTTAGAGAACCCGCCCCTACAGGAATTAAACTTCTTGAACTGGATGTTATATCACTGAATTTTTTACCACATTTAGCAGCATTTTAGCTATTGTTTCACTTCCAGTTTTATCCAAAACCTCAGACAAACGAGGCGGGTTTAACGGTTGGTGTATAAATTCCCAATTGCTTTCAAAAAATTCCCCATCGGTTAAAATTTGATGAGAGCTATAATTTTGTAACCCTTCTAATAAAATTTGGGCTTCGGCGAACCCTTCTCTAGACAAAGTTACAATGGGAATATTAAGTCGCATGGCTTCTGAATAGGTACTAAACCCTGGTTTAGAAACCACTCGTCCACATAAAGGCATTAGGTCAACGGGGCGAATATGTGTATAATCGATTGAACTGTTGACTTGTGCTTTTTGAGTTTGAACTGAGATTAAATTGGGTAAATTAGGCGCATTTTTATCAAAGGTTATAAAGGTAAACTCGGGGAAGCTTTGTAGATTTTCATAGGGAATTCTAGCTAAACTTAATCCCCCAAACGTCAAAAGAATTGTTTTTTCAGGTGGGGTGTTAATTTGAAAGTCTTCTCGGAGTGTATCTAAATTATAACGCGGATTTCCTCCCGTTAAACCTACGTCTGTCATATTAGAAAAAGCACTCATCTCTTCGTTGAGGGGAAGCCGGAATAAGCCATGACATTGACTAAAACAATCTGCAACCCAATCGGCGATTTCTATAAATTCTCCCCCCCAATCTCGATAGATAAAATCCCAGCCAAAGTTACTCATCATATAACCCGGAATTCCCGCTATTTTTGCAATAGAAGCGGCTAAAGGTGGAATATCCGCCAAGACTAAATCAACGCGATTTTGACGGATAAAATTAACTTCTCCGGCGATAATCGAATTTTGTTGTTTGCGAATTTCCTGTAATTTTTCGAGAGTTGCGGCTTTATTCATCGTTAAACTATCCGACTGAATAACCCCGACATCAAACGCCCGAGGACGTAAGATAAAGTCACCTTCGATATAGGATTCTAACAACCAACGCGGCGCCGTTGTGACTAAAATTAACAGGCTATCTGGACAAAGATGTTGAATTTGGGCGGCGACAGAAGCAGCACGAACCGCATGGCCAAATCCATGATTGGTGATAGCAATATAAAAAGTAGGTCTAGACATAAATGAACTCGGTTAGATACCGACATCTATTATAATAATTGATCACCGACTCCAAATTATTTTCTATAATGATCTCATAATTAACTGACAAAAAAACCAAAAAATATCAACTCTAGTCTTGATTTTATTCATCAATCCATACTATAATTTTTGTATCTCATCCCGGCTTCGCCATCGGGTAGCCTGCCACTGGCTTGCTGACTCTCATACAATCACAATTCAGACAGTACCGTTAATTTTTGTTCGACGAGTTAGAGAAATGATATAAATTTGATAACAACTGCTCTAAAGATGCTAAAACGAGTGAGAAGCATCAAGACAATAAATAGAGATATGAAGTTTGAGACTCTCAAGCAAGAAGCTTGCTACGAAAAAATTGAGCGATGGATGCGGGAACTTTACGGTAAATTTCCTTGTCCGAAATCAGAAGTTCCAGGACTTGCTCTGTTTATGGGTTCGGCTCAGGTGGAAGTGTTAGTCTTTCCTTGGGGGAAAGATGATGCTATAATTACAGCCCGATCCTATGTCGTAACAGGAGCCGAACTCACTCCAGACTTAATGCGTTTTCTATTACGAGAAAATCACAATATGCGTTTCGGGGCGTTTGGAGTGGATGAACGGGGGGATATCGTATTTGAGCATACAATTGTGGGTTCAACTTGCGATAAACTTGAACTAGAAGCCTCCGTGAATGCGGTGTTAGAAATTGCTGATGATTATGATGATAAAATTGTAGAACGATGGGGAGGAAAACGAGCCTTAGATCGGTTGAATTAGTGAAAGATAGGGATGAGTTCATTAACGGTTATGGTTAATCAACGCCTGAATTTTTTCTAAGGATAATCCGGTGATTTGCATAACTTGTTCCTGACTCATTCCCTGTTGTAAAAAGTTACGATCAACTTATAGAAGTTGAGACTCTTATATTCACCGAACCACCGAACTAAACTGATGAGACTCGCTCCGTTCAGTCTAATAAAGATCAAAAAAGCGATCGCCTGATTTTATGATAATCAATGGCGATCGCGATGGCACAAAAATTCGATTCAAAATCTAAGGAATGCTAAAATTAGCCGTCAGGGGATAATGATCAGAAAATCCTTCCTTCTCTTTTTGACAAACCTGTTTTTGAATCAACAAAACATCAGATTCAGCCGGCCAATTTTTCGCCATCTGAGACACAAAAACATAATCTAAAATACTGGCATATTTTGGATCACATTGAGTTCCTGTTGGCGGACAAGAATTGGTTTTCAGACAATTTGGCTTAATCCAGGTCATCACCTCTTTTTTCAAAAAGATATCAAAAGCCTTATTGCCCTTTTTATCGACTAAATCATAGTCAAAGTTATAATCGCCAACCGCAATAACAGGTAAGGATTGTGCTTGCGCCCAATTGCGTAAATTTTCAGCTTGTTGATTGCGTTTAGTCTCACTTCCTCGGTTAAAATGATTAACCGTAAACAAGAACTCTTGACCTGTGGGTAAAAACTTAAAATGAGCCACTAACGGCGATCGCGAACCGCCAATATTATTCAGTTCTTCACTCTCGACAAGCTGAAGTTTATTTTTGTTGTAAATAATTTGCAGCTTATCTAATGAACCTGTTGTGCCGAAGATCGAATCAAAATCCGCTCCGGGAAAAGCAACCGCCTCCGTAAAAAGATCCGCCGCCGCTTGATCTGCAACTTCCGAAAGTCCCCACAAGTCAGCCCCCGAAATTTCTCGAATATCCTCAGCCACTAACTGCGGATCAGTATCGTTGAGATCGTCAGATTCAACATTATAACTGATAATAGACATGGGTTCGGCACTGGCGGGGAACGGGTGAGCGATCGCCACAAATATTAGCAGTAAAATTACACCGAATGCCTTGAGAATTGACTGAATTCTATATTTCATAAACCCCTTTAAATTGGATACAGTTTTTGTCAGCTTGGCAAGACTGACTCCCAATTTGACAAGATCGCAGCCCAAGGAGTGACTCATGCCTGTTGAAATCGTGCCTGAAACTGACTTTAGATATTACCTAATAGCCTTTGATGAAACCGGAAAAGAACGCAAAGACGATCCTGATGGACAGATGACCCAACGGGTGATTGAAGTGTTAAAAACTGAACCGATTACTGACGTTTTTTTAATCAGTCATGGATGGCGTAGTGATGTTCCCGCAGCCCGACGTCAATATGGTCGTTGGATTAAGGCAATGATAGAACAAAAAACCGACCTAGAGAATATTAAAGACATTCGACCCGGATTTTCTCCGCTTTTAGTCGGGTTACACTGGCCCAGTCAACCTTGGGGCGATTATGACTTGGTAAATGCTTCGGCGATTTCCTATGGGTTTAGCGCCTCTTCTACAGCCACTCCGATGAATCAATTGGTCAATGAGTACGCAACCCGTTTGAGCGATACATCCGCCTCTCGACAAGCTTTGCAAACGATTTTACAATCCGCCCAACAAAACATCGCCCCGGAGGAATTACCACCCGAAGTCAGCCAAGCCTACCGCATTCTCAACCAAGAAACAACGTTAACCAGTCAAGATTTAGGGGCTTCACCAGCCGATGATCGAGAACCGTTTGATCCCGACAGTACGTTTCTCGTGGCGAGGGAGGAGGCTTTGAGTTATGGCGGGTTTAGTTGGGGGGGTGTTTTAGCGCCGTTGCGAACCTTATCATTTTGGAAAATGAAGGATCGGGCGCGTCAGTTTGGGGAAGGATCGGGACATGAATTTTTGAAGAACTTACAACGGGTAAGCGGGGAACAGGTACGATTTCATTTAATTGGTCATAGTTTTGGTTGTATTGTGGTGTCGGGAATGTTATCGGGAGAAAAGAATTGGGGCCTGTTAGAACGCCCGGTGAACTCTTTATTTTTGATTCAAGGGGCTTTTTCTCATTGGTCTTATTGTCGGGATATTCCGGTTACACCTGGAGTTGCAGGGTATTTTTACCCGTTAATTGCGGAGAAGAAAATTTCCGGATCGATTGTCACAACCTATTCTAAGTTTGATACGGCGGTTTGTAAGTGGTATCCCTTAGCGGCGAGTGCAACGAGCTTATTTTCGCGATCGGTGAGTTTCTTTGAATTTAACCAATTTCCCATGTATGGAGCTTTAGGGGCGTTTGGCGCTCGCGGAGGGAATGATTTTGGGGGGGTTGATATGGATATGTTGGAGCAAAATTCATCCTACCCCTTTTATCCCGGTCAAATCTATAATCTTGATAGTCGCGAGTTTATTCGAGAAGGTTCAGGCCCAGAAGGCGCCCATAACGATATTACTGGACCGGAAGTGGCTCATGCGGTTTGGCAAGCTGCGATCGCCAGTTAACTAATGTTTGACATCCTCTCCGCCGTAAACGACGGAGATTCCAAACATCACTGTTTGGGTTTCCTCTTTCGATGAGTTGACTTACTCAACTGGGTTTCCCCACTTAAGCAGAGATCAGTCTCTCGGGAGGCGTTGATTTCCATCTGCCCGACGGTATTTTCAAAACAGATATTAAGCGGAAAAACGGATTAAGCTACG
>NZ_JAYGHR010000049.1:0-8456 GCF_034932365.1 Limnoraphis robusta BA-68 BA1
TAAATCAGCCTGAAATCTCGACCTATTCTTGTCAATTAGAGGGGCAACTTTTGTTGTTTCCTGATGGGGTGGGTTAGGGATAGAGCCTCTGCCAAAAGCTTTGCGTTGGCGATGGGTAGTTTACTAGTCACTGTTCCCTGCTATAAATGAATTTTAACCTGCCATTCCCCATGTCTGAGCCTCTTTTTTGCGTCGAACATCTCCGAGTCGCCTACCCCAGTCGCAGCAACAAACCGACTTGGGCGGTTGATGATGTTTCCTTTACCCTCAAACCCGGAGAAAAGTTGGGGTTGGTGGGTGAGTCGGGTTGCGGAAAATCCACCTTGGGGCGGGCTGCGATGCGTTTGCTTCCTGCGTCTACACAAATTGAAGGGCGAGTCATGTTTGGGGGACAGTCGGTGTTTGAGATGAACCCCAAGCAGTTAAGAGGCTTTCGGGGTGAGGCGGTGGCGTTGGTGTTTCAAGATCCGATGACTCGTCTTGATCCGTTGATGACCATTGGTGAACATTGTATCGAAACTTTGAACGCTCATCAACCTCAACTTTCTCGTTCACAAGCCAAAGAAAAAGCGATTCAAACATTAGAATCCGTGAAAATTCCGGCAAGTCGTTGGTCGCAATATCCCCATGAATTTAGTGGGGGAATGAGACAACGGGTAGCGATCGCCTTAGCGTTACTTCTTGACCCCAAATTAATTGTCGCCGATGAACCCACTACCAGTTTAGATGTTACCATCTCGGCTCAAATTTTGCAAGAATTAACGCGATTGTGTGAGGAACGAGGAACAGCAATTTTGTTGATTTCCCATGATTTAGCAATGGTGGGGGAATATTGCGATCGCATGGCGGTGATGTATGGCGGAAAAATGGTTGAAATGAATTCAACGTCCCAAATTTTACAACAGCCTCAACACGAATATACCCAGTCTCTTTTGAATGCGGCTTTACATTTGCAAGCGATTGAAGAAAGTTTAGAAAATACTCTGATTCTTGAGAAAACGACTAAGCCGTTATTACAAGTCAGAGATTTACAACAACATTATAGCTTAGAATCAAATTCAATACAACAGCTTTTTACAGGCAAAAAAACAGCCATTAAAGCAGTAGACGGGGTGAGTTTAGACCTCTATCCGGGTGAAATATTAGGGCTTGTTGGAGAGTCCGGTTGTGGAAAAAGTACCCTATCTCGGAGTATTTTACAGTTAGTTCGTCCAACAGCAGGAACTGTTGAATTTACAGGGATAGAATTAACCACGTTATCGCTTCCACAAGTGCGTTCTTATCGTCGTCAAATGCAGATGGTATTTCAAGATCCTCTGGCTTGTTTAAATCCAATGATGACGATTGGACAGGCGATTTCTGATCCGCTTTTTATTCATAAAATTGCGACTACAGAAGCCGCCAAAATTCAAGTTATAGCGATGTTAGAACGAGTGGGGTTAACCCCTGCATCCGAGTATTATGAACGTTATCCCGGTGAATTATCCGGTGGACAACAACAACGAGTTGCTATTGCCAGAGCGTTAATTACTCGTCCTCAATTAATCATTTGTGATGAACCTGTAAGTATGCTAGATGCGAGTGTTCAATCCCAAGTTTTAGCCTTGATGTTAGAATTAAAAGAAGAATTTAATTTAACCTATTTGTTTATTACCCATGATCTTTGGGTAGCCCGATATTTATGCGATAGAATTGCTGTAATGAATGCTGGAAAAATAGTAGAAATAGGTTTAACTGAAGCTATTTTTAATCATCCTCAACATCCCTACACCCAAACTCTTTTGAAGGCAGCACCTTTGTTAGCTCGTTCTATTAATAACTAATGATTGAAAATCCTAAAAACACTGACTTTAACCTAACTCTCTTTTTAACCCCCACCAACCTCCCCCTACGAGGAGGAGGCTATTAGTTCCCTCTCATTTCAGGACAGGTTAAAACAAAATTATAGAAAAATGGTATAACAATGAAAGGATCTCTTGAATTAATCTGCTGTACAGTTACCCTCAAAAACAACAAATACAGTTAGGGTTCACTCATGTACTGGAGTTGAAAAATTGTCACCGAAATCATCGAAAACCACTCATCCTTTGACTCGTCTGTTACAATACGCTCATCCTTACCGGATGCAAATATTTCAGGCGACAATTTGTTCTATTTTAAATAAACTATTTGATTTAGCACCGCCTGTTTTAATTGGTGCTGCCGTTGATGTTGTCGTGAACCAACAAGATTCATTTATCGCCCAATGGGGAGTCGAAAATGTTGTCGCCCAACTGTGGGTATTGTCGCTTTTAAGTTTAATTATATGGGGCTTAGAATCAGCTTTTGAATATGCCTATTCACTCCTCTGGCGAAACTTAGCCCAAACCCTTCAACATGATTTGCGTTTAGATGCTTATAGCCATTTACAAGAACTCGAATTAGCCTATTTTGAAGAACGCAGTACCGGAAGTTTGATGTCAATTTTAAATGATGATATCAACCAGTTAGAACGGTTCTTAAATTTTGGTGCGAATGAAATTTTGCAAGTGGTAACAACTGTTATTTTAGTGGGAGGTGGGTTTTTTATTCTCGCTCCAAATGTGGCTTGGTTTGCCATGTTACCCATGCCTTTTATTATTTGGGGATCAATGGTATTTCAAAAACGTCTCGCGCCTCGTTATGCAGAAGTGAGAGAACGAGTTAGCTGGTTAAATGGTCAGTTATCCAATAATTTAAGCGGCATTACAACGATTAAAAGTTTTACCGCAGAAGACTATGAAACTGGACGAATTACCGAACAAAGTGAAGCCTATCGACAGAGTAATAAACGTGCGATTAAACTGTCTTCTGCTTTTGTTCCCTTAATTAGAATTGCAATTTTCTTTGGGTTTATTGCAACATTATTATTAGGAGGAATGGAAGCAATAGCCGGAAGATTAGCCGTAGGAACTTATAGCGTTTTAGTGTTTATTACCCAACGTTTATTATGGCCGTTAACGCGACTGGGAGAAACCTTTGATCAGTATCAACGGGCGATGGCTTCTATTAACCGAGTGATGAATTTATTAGATACATCCATTGAAACGCATCCGGGAGATATTCCCCTTCCAGTCAGTCAGGTTAGGGGAGAAATAGACATCAAAAATATTACCTTTGCCTACAATAATCGACTTCCCGTTATCGAAGATTTATCCCTAAAAATTCCAGCCGGTAAAACGATAGCAATTGTTGGGGCAACAGGTTCAGGAAAAAGTACATTAGTTAAACTCTTGCTGCGATTGTATGAAATTCAATCAGGAAAAATTATCCTTGATGGCATTGAAATTGAGCGAATTAAATTAAAAGATTTACGTCAATCTATGGGGTTAGTGAGTCAAGATGTTTTTCTATTTCACGGTACCGTTGCTGAAAATATTGCCTATGGAACTTTTGATGCGTCTTTACCTGAAATTATCGCCGCCGCGCAAGTGGCAGAAGCCGATAATTTTATTCAAAAATTACCCCAAGGGTATGATACAATTGTTGGAGAACGAGGACAAAAATTATCCGGCGGACAACGACAACGCATAGCCATTGCGAGAGCCGTGTTAAAAAATCCACCTATATTAATATTAGATGAGGCGACCTCTGCCGTCGATAACGAAACAGAAGCCGCCATTCAGCGATCGCTCGAATATATTACCCAAAATCGAACAACCATTGCGATCGCCCATCGCCTGTCAACCGTGCGGAATGCAGATTGTATTTACGTCATGGATCAGGGAAAATTAGTAGAATGGGGGCGACACGAACAATTATTAGAAACACCAGGAATTTATGCAAGTTTGTGGCGGGTACAATCTGGCTTAACAGTGAACAGTGAACAGTGAACAGTGAACAGTAAAAACAGTTTTCAGTTAACAGTTTTTTCCCAACTCCGGTCCTCCTAACTCCTGTCTCGGTGTCTCGGTGTCTCGGTGTCTCCCGACTCCCGACTCCCGACTCCCGACTCCTGACTCCTGAACTCCTGACTCCTGTCTCCTGACTCCTGACTCCTGACTCCTGACTTCTAATTAGAGAGTCGCAAAGTAGATGCACCAATACAATGCTAAGTGTCTCAAAACCTAATTTTAAAAGCTTAGATTCACTCCTCATTGTCGGTATTTTTGCGTTGTCTCCAGTTAATTCCCAGTCGCTTGAGATAGTCCCAACCCCTTTGGGGCCAGACGTGTTGGCGACCAGTTTTTTGAGCAATCCATTCGGCGACTTTCGGGCCTGACCAGGCACCCCCATCAGGGGGAGGGCTTTGTAAAGCCTCTTTGAGTTCCTGCTGCTGCGCCAAGCTTAACAAAGAGCGAGCAACAGGGGGTTGGCGATCGCGGCTACGGTTCCTGACAGAACAGGGGCCTTCGCGGTTATAGCGCCGAATAATCTCCTTAGAATAGTCGTAGTTCAAGCCTACAACCTCGGCGGCTCGTTTAATAGTCCAGCCACCCGCGACGAGCTGAAGCAAGTGCCATCGACGCGCTTCGGTAGTATCCCTCGCTTGTCGGTAACGCACTTTCAGGTCTTCAGTCGTGAGATGGGGTTCTAGATGAGCTTTTGGTGGCATCCTCCTCTCGCATCACATCCGGAACGTTAATCGATCTATCCAAGTTCTGCAAACAATTCCGGAGTGAATCCGAGAGAGATATGAAATTCTTATCAAACAAAAACCATTCATCAGGGGTTTTTGCGCTTAGGAGGCGGAGAAACAGTGACCAGTTATCAGTTATCAGTGACCAGTGGGGACAGTTATCAGTGACCAGCGCGAACTTGCGACGGGCGCGGTTTCCGGCGAGACTTAGTTCGCAATCTTAGCAAAGTTCGCAAGAGAGTGACCAGTGACCAGTGACCAGTTAGCAGTTAAAGACTTCCCCTCTTGCCTGTTGCCTATTGCCTATTGCCTTTTGCCTTTTGCCTTTTGCCTTTTGCCTCTTGCCTTTTGCCTTTTGCCTTTTGCCTTTTGCCTCTTGCCTATTGCCTGTTGCCTGTTGCCTGTTGCCTGTTGCCTGTTCACTGATTACTGTAAACTGTCTTAAACCTTCACAGGTTCCTCTAACATCAATTTTGAACGCTTGATGAGTTCAGGAACGTCTATTGGATATTTTCCGGTAAAACAAGCCGAACAGAAATTCTGAGGGTCTTCGTGAGTCGCTTGTAACATTCCTTCCCAACTCAGATAAGCCAACGAGTCCACCCCAATATGTTCAGAAATCTCCTCAACCGACTTCTTCGCCGCAATCAATTGATCTTGGCTATCAGTATCAATCCCGTAGAAGCAAGGATGAGTCACAGGAGGAGAAGAAATTCTCATGTGAACTTCTGTCGCCCCTGCATCTCGCAACGCTTTAACAATCTTACGGCTGGTGGTTCCTCGCACAATAGAATCATCCACCATAATCACTCGCTTTCCTTCCAAAACATCTTTTAGAGGATTCAGTTTCATGCGAATACCCGACTCTCGCATTCCCTGAGTCGGTTGAATAAACGTGCGACCCACATAACGATTTTTGATCAATCCTTCCATGTAGGGTATATTAGATTCTTGAGAAAAGCCAATCGCCGCCGGAATACCAGAGTCGGGAACCCCAATTACTAAATCCCCATCAATATAGGACTCTTTGGCTAAGACTCGACCAATTCGCATTCGATAACTGTAGAGACTTTCTCCCTCCATTTGGCTATCGGGTCGGGCAAAATAGATCATTTCAAACACACAAAGTTTTCGAGAGGCTTGTTGTTCCCATTGAATTGACTGTAATCCGTCTTCAGTAATCCAAACCATTTCACCCGGTTGAACTTCTCGCAAAAATTCAGCACCGATAATATCTAAACCGCAGGTTTCAGACGCCAGAACGTATCGAGTCGGGTTGTTGTCTAAAGTCCCAATCACCAAAGGACGAATCCCATGAGGATCGCGTACACCCATCAATCCCACAGGGGTACCAATCGCTAAACTAAATGCACCTTCGCACATTTTAAAGGCACTTTGACAAGCGTCTAACCAGTCCTTACCCGAATCTATTTCTGAAGCGATCGCCAGAGCAATTAATTCTGTATCTGTGGTACTAACAAAAGTATATTGGCGTCGGGTCATCTCTTCCCGCAGTTGAGGGGTATTAACCAGATTACCATTATGAGCGACTGCGACTGATCCTAGACGGCTATTGGCGACCGCCGGTTGAGCATTGACCACTCGGCTCGATCCGGTTGTAGAATAACGAGTGTGACCGACTGCGAGATTCCCTTTTAACTCGCTGAGGATCGATTCGTTAAACACTTGAGAAACTAACCCCATCTCTTTGTACAGATGCAGCTTTTCTGAGTCAAAGGTGGCAATTCCTGCTGATTCTTGACCTCGGTGTTGGAGGGCGTATAATCCAAAATAGGTGAGTTTAGCAACATCTTCACCCGGTGCGTAGATACCGAAAACACCACAAGCTTCTTCGGGTTTATCGGGGTTTTGGGGATTGGAGTCGGGTTGGTCAGTCGTCAGCAAATCGTTTGGTATCATGGTCGTTGCTAGGTGTTTAGTGTCAGAATAAGCAGGAATTGGGATCTTGTTGAAAGCTATGCAGTGCTAGATAACAGTGCCGAGCTTTCTAATAGTTGCATCCTGATCCCTCACTTAAACAGTAGCGTAAACAATTACACACGTCATCCGAGTTTACTTCAATCTCTAGTGTTGTCAACCGATCTCACGTCAGTATTTGCAAAAATTGAGCGGGCGTTTTAGGTCAGATTATCAGCAATCTATCGGTTTCTAGCTGAAGACTAGACTGGGTTTTTGAATGAGCTATTGCGTTCAATTAAATTTGTTAATACCTGTAATCAGATTTAATTAATTCTCAGATGAAATTGATTCGATAATGGATAGCCTAGATCTATACGAAATTTTTGATGTAGAAGACTGGTGGGAAAGTCTGCAATCTCTGTCGATTATCCTAAAATTTAGTAAATTTTTTAGCGAACAACTTTTACAATTAAGGACTTAATACTGACTGAAATATTAATTGGTAGTCCTATGTGCGAGGACTTTGGATATTAGACACGGGTTTCAACCCCCTGACTGACTTCTGAGTTCAATATTAGAAGGCGGCACCCGGATTTGAACCGGGGGTGGAGATTTTGCAGACCTCTGCCTTACCGCTTGGCTATGCCGCCGTATCACGAATTTTCATTGTATCACAGAGGAGCTTTTTGTGGCAAGCTGCCAATCCTCAACTAAAGTTTTTAATTGGGCTGGCAACCCCGGAATATACTGAGGATAAACAGGTAAGCGTTTTTTCAACTGCCAACCGTTAGCTTCAAGAATAGGGGCAAGCGTTTGAGCATCGGGGTGAGGATAGTCGGGGTTCACTTCATCATGGGGACTGATACCGCCTAAATCCCTCGCTCCGGCTATGAGACATTCGATTAAGATATCAGGATGGGTGACGAGATTCGGCGGAATTTGTAACGTAATCTCATTTGGAAGTAGAGAACGAGCGATCGCAACGACTTGAGGCAGTAGAGTCATATTAAAAGCTTCTCCCTGCCAAACTTGCTGCTGACCAGGACTGTGAGGTTGTAAGATCACTTCTTGGATATGTCCCCAACGCTGATCAACGGTGGCGATCGCTTCTAAGGTTTCTCGCCAGTCCGTCTCATTTTCCCCAATTCCCAATAATAAACCCGTTGTAAAGGGAATTTGCAATTCTCCCGCCCATTCTAGCTGTTGGAGTCGCAGTTGAGGAACTTTACTCGGGGCGTGGCGGTGGACGGTTTCCAGCAATTTAGGAGTCATTTGTTCAAGCATCAAGCCCATTGAGACATTAACCTGTTTGAGTTGTGCCATTTCTTCATAGAGAAGTGGCCCGGCGTTGGTGTGGGGTAAAAATCCCATCGACAAGGCGAGTTCACATAATTGATAAATTCGTTCAAACCAGGCTGGACGTTGAGGACTCTGAGGATGAACTTCTCCACTTAAGATTAAAATCTCAATCACCCCTCGATCTTGAAGCGATTTTAAGATTTGTTGAGCTTGCGTCAGAGTCAGCCCTGGGCTTGTTCCGGGTTCGGAGCGGAAATTACAGTAAGTACAACGATTAAAACACTCGTAGGTTGGAACCAGTGTATAAGCCGGACTGTAAGTGATCACAGAAGACATAGATCAATGACTGAGATAGTGCCACATCTACTGTACAAACCGGATTTACCACCTGGGTAGAAGCCTGACTTGAGCAATCATTAGTTTTCTTTATAGCTTAGTTAAGTAAACTTTCTGAAAAACTACTTTACAAAACTTCATTGACCGTGCAATACTGTAATCACGGTAGAGAAATCACTACCGACGAACCTCGAAAAATACATAGCAATCATACCTAACATGACAACTACCTTACAGCAGCGCGAAAGCGCCAACGTTTGGGCGCAGTTCTGCAACTGGGTAACATCCACCAACAACCGCCTGT
>NZ_JAYGHR010000050.1:0-7726 GCF_034932365.1 Limnoraphis robusta BA-68 BA1
GGCAACAGTTCCTTGTAGCTTCATTTCATAGACAATCATGTTTATCATTGTCGCTCCACGATAAGTTATTGTAGCATACAATAATCCGTCGTGAACGACGGGGCTTTAAACCTGCTTCTCTTGGTAATCGAAACTTAGAAATTTTGGATGCTTCGGTACAATATCAGATTTGGGAAAGCCTGGGAAAAGGAACCGACTGGGATAGTTATTCTCGTTTAGGCGAGTGCTTAGGGTGGCGACAGGGGGGAAGTTGGATTTCTTTCTTTAAACTCACCCATAACCTACAAGCACCCCCCGGCCACCTTCCTTTTTCTCACAAATGGTTTTTTTCTGCAATGAATCGTTTACAGGCTTGTCAAATTTAAGTTGGGGAATTTAGACGTTGAAAAACCCGATTTCTCCGAGAAGTCTGATTTTTCATGCTGCATTATTTTTGCTGCTTACAACTCACTTTGGATAGCATCAGATTTCGGTAAGCGTTGATAGAAACTGGCGATCATTGCCATCATTAACCACCACAGGGTATTCACTTGAGGACGATACCAAACCGTGTCTACGCTACCATGCGCCAACATTCCAACAATAGTCGCGATCGCCGCCATTAACCACAATCCTTGAGTATTTCTCAATTCTCGCAGTCGTTGTAGTTGTAACCATCCTTGGCGCAAAGTGACGACTAATAACCACAGAAAACAAGTTAAACCAATAATTCCGGTTTCGACAGCGATTTCCAAAATCACGGAATAGGCACTCAAAGCGCTGTAGCGGGGTCTCATATAAAGCGGGTAAATTTTATTAAAAGCGTTATTACCCGGCCCTATGCCCAAAATAGGGCGCTCCTGAATCATTTCTAGAACCGCCGCCCAAACGTTCATTCGGAAGTTGTTGCTGCTGTCTTCTCGCCCTACAAAAATACTAGCAACCCGCAAGCGTAAAGTTGGAACAGTCAAAACAGCTAATATTAAAATAGCGGCTAAACTGCTAATTCCAATAGGTACCGCCCATTTGCGCCAAAAGGGTGAAAAATTAATACTCAACCAATACAACAGCAATACCGACAACGTAAACATCAACACGACAAAACCGATCCAGCCCCCTCGACTAAATGTCAGCACCAAACAGGCACTATTAACAATTGTCATGGTTAAGCCTAATGCTTTCGGTAGCCAACCTTCCCAAACAAAAATTGCCGCCACACTAAACGCACAAGCAGGTAATAAATATCCCGCCAATAAGTTAGGATTTCCTAAGAAACTGAATACTCGAATGAGATCGGCTTGGGCGGAATTGGGATCAACCCAAGTGGCTGAAGCTTCCACCCCAAAAAACCACTGTCGCAACCCGTAAATGCTAACAATCAGAACAATGTGTAGATAAAACGTGATAAAAATGGATCGGATTCTCGGCGATCGCAAAATTCTCGCCATTAGGAAAAATAGGATTAAATAAAGCGTTAGCTTGATCAAACCTGTCAAAGCAGCAGCTTTCACGGGAGAAAATGCGGTTGCAGCGATCGCAATTCCCCAGTACAACAATACTATCAGATGAATCGGGGTGAATGCGGTTTCCGAGGGGTCATCACACAAGGTTAGCAGCACCCAAAACCCCGCACAAGCCACCAATAAAACCCCTATTAAAGCGGTGCCGACAAATGGCGCTAAACCAAATACCAGACTGATTAAAATAGCGCCGAGAGGTTCACCCCACTGCATCAGCCAACTGCCTTGTCGCCAGTTTTGTAGACTCCCACTAATGCGGTAAAGAAGGCTGCCATTGCGCCACTGAGAGGGGGATAAATAAGTTAGCGTTAACTGTTGCCAGACGGAATTAAGCGTTGTCATGGGTTTGTCGTTTGCGGCGGAGGTAAAAGATTTTTGTTTTAGTAATGTCTACAGCACAGGGTATCATCGATGAGGACAGTATTCAATATTTTAAACAATCCTCTGACCTTTTCTAAACGTTAAGTAATGAATTCCTCAAAACCTGCGAACAAGTGGTTAAAACGGTTGGCGATTATTCTGATCATTATTGGCATTGGTTTTCGGTTTTTCAATCTCGGTCACAAAGTTTATTGGTATGATGAAGTTCAAACGTCTTTTAGAATTTCAGGCTATACCCAAGAAGACTTTTTTCAACAAGTTTATATTGGTTGGCCTGATACGGTGGAACATTTACTCAATATTTATCAATATCCTACCCCGGAACGCAGCTTACAGGATTCTTTTCAAGCTTTAACTAAACATCCCGAACATTCTCCTCTTTATTTTCTCTCGGCTCGGTTTTGGATGCAAACATTTAGTCATTCAGTGGCAACCATTAGAAGTTTATCTGCTTTGATTAGTTTACTGATTTTTCCGGCTATTTATTGGCTGTGTTGGGAGTTGTTTCAGTCGGTGTCTGTGAGTTGGGTGGCGATGGCTATTGTCGCGATTTCTCCCTTTCACCTTCTCTATGCTCAAGAAGCCAGAGCTTATAGTCTTTGGGCTGTGACAATTTTACTCTCTAGTGCGGCTTTATTGCAAGCTTTACGAATGAGTCAAACTGAAAAATCTCTAAAGCCTCAGATTTTACATTGGGGAATTTATTCGCTTACGGTTGGCTTGGGATTATACAGTCATTTATTCTCTATTTTTGTTTGTTTCGGACATGGCGTTTATGTCATTCTGACTTCAACCTGGCGAAAACGAAAGTTTCTTTTTTCTTATAGTCTTTCCAGTTTGATTGGCTTGTTAATGTTCACCCCTTGGCTGTTTATTTTTGTTCAAAACTTAGAATTTTTTCTCAAAAACACAGAATCTAGGCTCGTTTCCCGGCCTGATTTACCGTTGTATTGGCTATTAAGTTTAAATCGTATTTTCTTCGATCTCAATCAAGGAATTAGTTGGCTAAATCCGACTTTGTATTTAACTTTTGCTTTAACGATTTACGCCCTTTATTTTTTAATCAAAACTACACCTCAAAAGGTTTGGTTATTCATTCTTGCTTTAATTGGAGTGCCAGGAATGGCTTTAATTTTGCCTGATATTCTTTTGGGGGGAAGAGGTTCAACGATTACGCGGTATGCAATGCCTTGTTATTTAGGGATTCAAGTATCAGTCGCTTATCTGTTTACTCAAAAAATGACTAATTTTATTCCTGATACTCAACACAAAAAACGGTGGAAATTTATCTTTTATTCTCTAATTTTTAGTGGAATATTATCTTGTACTGTCAGTTCTATTTATCCCGTTTGGTGGCACAAAAGTTATGCCAAAAGTCGAGATATTCCCGAGGCGGCTAAAATCATTAATCAATCAGCATCTCCGCTTGTTATTAGTGATGAAGAACCGGGCAGAATTATGTCTTTACTTCATCAACTTAACCCCAATGTTACAGTTCAATTAATGGCAGGATCTCAAGTTCCGGTACTGCCAAAATTAGAACCCTTTAGTGATGTTTTGTTATACCGTCCAACGGGACAATTAATCGAGGGAATGGAAAAAATCTATAACGTTAAAGTCAAGAAACCCTATGAAACCACTTGGGTGAGAAAAGTCGAATTTCCGCAAAAATAATGAGGAACTAAACGCGATAAATTGCATCCGCCACTCGACAAACATCAACCATTTCTTTGACATCGTGAACTCGTAAAATATCCCCTGAACCCACAATAGCAGCAACGCAAGCAGCAGCAGTTCCCCAAACTCGTTTTTGGGGGTCACTTTGGTTGAGAATATGACCAATAAAACTTTTCCGAGATGGCCCAATGAGTAGGGGAAAACCTAATGATCTTAATTTCGGTAATTGTCGGAGAATTTCTAAATTTTGTTCATAAGTTTTAGCAAATCCAATCCCTGGATCGAGTATAATATTATCAGGATAAATTCTGGCATTTTTACAGGCTTGAATTCGCTCTTGGAAAAACTGCAAAATTTCCCCAATTAAATCTTGATAATCAGTTAATTGTTGCATGGTTTTCGGCGTTCCGCGAATGTGCATCAACACAATGGGAACGCCTAACTTAGCGACAACTGATAAGATTTCTGGTTCAAAAGTAGCGCCCGAAATATCATTAATTAAATCAGCCCCCGCTTCAATTGCCGCTTGTGCAACAGCCGCTCTTGTGGTATCAATAGAAAGGGGAATATTAGCCAACTCGTTCGGTTGACTTCGCAGCAACTTTACAACCGGAATCACCCGGTTTAACTCTTCTTCTAGAGCAATTTGTTCAGAACCGGGACGAGTCGATTGACCGCCAATATCAATAATATCCACTCCTGCGGCTACCATTTTCTCAGCTTGAATTAACGCAGTTTCTAACGTATTAAACTCTCCGCCATCACTAAAACTATCGGGTGTAACGTTCAAAACACCCATAATATAGGTTCGTTTTCCCCACTCAAATTCTTTATTTTGTAGAATTAAATTTTCTGGCATTTAAAACTTAATTGTGATAAAATGTTAATTGGGAACAGTTGCTCAACTTGACTATTCCCAATTTTAATTAGCTTTCTCTTTTTACTGATAATTGACAATGCGAGCAAAACTTTCGGGTTTCAAACTAGCTCCCCCAACCAAAGCACCATCAATCTCAGGTTGAGCCATAATTTCATCAATATTGTCAGGTTTAACAGAGCCACCATACTGAATGGAAACATCAGGATTTTTCAACTTGCTGCGAATTAAACCAATGACTCGGTTGGCTTCTTCAGCCTCGCAAGTTTCTCCCGTTCCAATTGCCCAAATCGGTTCGTAAGCAATCACCAAATTCTTCTGATCAATATCAACTAAATCTCCTTCCAACTGAGAGAAAATATGGGCTTCTGTTTCTCCAGCATCACGCTGCTGTTTGGTTTCTCCCACACATAAAATCGGTGTTAAACCATGACGTTGAGCCGCTTTGAGTCGGCGGTTAACTGTTTCGTCCGTTTCACCAAAATATTCTCGTCGTTCGCTATGGCCAACAATCGCATAACGCACCCCAATTTCCACTAACATGGGGCCGGAAATTTCACCTGTATAGGCACCGGAATCTTCCCAGTGGATATTTTGAGCGCCGAGTTTGATCCGACTGCCATGCAAACTCTTGGACATCACCCACAAGGTTGTAAACGGCACACACAGCACAGTATCGAGATCATCAGGCGTTTCATCTAACTCGGTCATAAACCCCTGCAAAAACTCTTGGGCCTCTGCCTGGGTTTTAAACATTTTCCAGTTCCCGGCAATAATCTTTTTTCTCACTGCTTAATCAATCAACTTCAGAACACAACAAAATGCCAAACTCCAGTTTAAAGCGTTAGGGGACATTTTTACAGTTTACAGTTCTACAGTGACCAGTGACCAGTAACTGGTGACTGTTCACTGACCAAACTCTAACCTCGCTTTTTCCACCAGTTCGACTGTTACCACATCTTGCTCGGCTTCACGAGCGAGTTGTTCAATCCGCTTACGAGCTTGCGATCGCACAAAATACGGAATATTCTTAAGTTTAGCTTTCGCTTCTGGCATCCATTGGAGATCATCTAGAAAATCATCATTGGACATCGTTAACTAGCGGTGAATAGGACAAGAGTTCGGGGTCAGTGATCAGGTGAGTCAGGTGTCAGTTTGGCGATCATGCTAAAACATTAAGCAAGTGTCGAATTAGAGCAACCATAGTGGATGGTTCTTCTAAGTGGGGAGTCAAACCAACATCTTCTAGACGTTGAAAAACTTTAATCGCCTGTGGGTTGAGATTAGCCAAGCGTTGTCCGATTTCTGGACTGGTAAACTCAGATTTTTCTCCCCAAATTATAGCAGTTGGAGTGGTAAGCTGATCGATATACAGAGATAAATCAAAACACAAATCACCCCGTACAAAAGAAAGAGCCGCGTATTCAGCATTAGGTTGTACAGAAGATTCGAGATAAGCTTCAACAATCTCGGGATAAACTCGGTTAGAACGGGCAAACTGACGTTCTTCTAAAAAGGCTCTAATTCCTGCACTATTGGCCACACCTGTGTTGTAGATAATCCGATCTAAGATGGGAGTTTTGACCAGTTGAGCAAAGAAGCTATTACGATAATTTTCGCCGAAATCAGACAAACCCGAAGGAGTCGTCAAGATTAAAGATTTAAACAGCTCAGGCCGTTCAATCGCGGCTCGAATGGTAAAAGCTGCCGTTAAGGAAGAAGCAATAACAGGGGTTGCGGAATCACAAGTTTGTTCAAGAAACTCAATAATCGTCGTGATGTAGTCCTGAATATTATAGTCTCGGGCTGGATGTTCTGAGCGTCCCCAACCGATTAAATCCGGGGCCAAAATCTGGTATTCGCCGACAAAGGCGGGATAAACTTTTGACCATTCATAGGCCGAAGAACCCCCCCCAAAACCATGCAAAAACACCAACTTGGGTAAATCTTCAATCCCAGGGGCTTCTAAGGGCAACCAAGATAAATCAAGGGCTGTGTAATAAACCATCCTTCCGAGTGAGGTAACGATGGAACGTTGCTCAAAGCCACGGGGCAGAAACATAAAAAACCTCTATCAATCTAGATTCACAATCAGAGCGATCGCCAAAAGCAGCTATATACAAAAAACTTTACTTCATAAAGCATAAGAAATGCTCTATCGATTTTTCCTCTGTCTCAGGTAGCCAATCAGTCACTCCGGCATCAGTCTTGTAGGGGAAATTCATCAAGCCACCCAAACCCGTCACCAATCTCCCCATCTTCCTAACTCCTTGATCGCCCTATCACCCCCTGAGATTGGTATACTTGATTTATAGAGTGAGGGGTAAAACCCCTCAAGGTTGCATAACCTCTCGGATAGAAATCCTAATTATTTACTGAGGAGGCAAGCTCAAGTCTGAATTTTTATAAATCAAGGAATGATCCCTCTCAATCAAAACCCTGTGCTTGTAAACACCTGGCAAACCCCTAGAACTTCCACAAAAGGACATCTCCCAATGAAAACTGTTATGGAACAAGAGTGCAGACCCTTTTCAGATTGTGTCTATGTCTGTGATGTATTAAATGGGGAGATGGAATGGAATAGTCCTGAAGAACTGATTGTCCATCCTCAAACCGAAAAGGAACTTTCAGGAAAACTACCGATTCAATCTCCCCAGCGTATTCGTCTAGCTTTGGAACAGTTACAATGTTTTGAATTAGTTGAGCGGCAGTTTAGTTCCTGGGGTATAACTTTTGTGAATGCGATTGTGCTGCAACCCTCTAACCCAGCTTTTGGAGTTCAGCCCAATCAAACAGTTTTAATGGGAGCGCCCAGAAGTGGCTGGCTAGAAGTTCACTTTCAGCATCCCGTTCGTCGAGTGGAAGCTTCAGTAACCAGTTCTCGCCGAACGATTTTATCGGCTTATAATGGGCAAGCTGAGGAAATTGACCGTACAGAGATGACCGCGAAGCAATCGAGTCGCTCTTTAGGGATCATTTTACCGAGTGAAAAACTCAGCGTAGAAGCGGAAAATATTCATAAAGTTACTTTTTATACGTTTGATGGTCAACTGATTGTAGATCGCTTCAAAGTTGATTTTTAAGAGTTAAACAACTGAACCGTCCAGGGGTTTTTGAGATGAATCTTTGACATCCTCCACCTCCAAATCAAAAGATTATGGAGGTGGATTCCCATCATTACTGATGAGAATTCCTGGCTCTACGAGCAACCTTACTTTTTGGGATTTCTCCCTCTAAGCAGTGGATCATCTCATCCCCAGGCGTTACTTTCCGAGTGCCCCTCGGTAGTTGT
>NZ_JAYGHR010000051.1:0-6947 GCF_034932365.1 Limnoraphis robusta BA-68 BA1
GGACGGGGGAGGCTAACGCCAATGGAGAGGATGTAAGACCAATTCGCGGACGCAAATCCAAGATGCGGCAATCTTCTGTGAAGTTGGAAGCCTACACTTTACCGTCAGGTCAGTGTAGGTAGTTCACTCTACTTGCCACCATCCAAAAGAAGGCCCAATAAACCGAATCGTAATCCAGAATAAAACCACCAATCCAATCCCAACCCAAGCTCCTCGGGTTGTCCATTGCATAAATTGTTCGCTTTGAGTTTTCGTGATTGGGAGCCAAGGCAAGATCTTTTCTTCCTGACCATAGTGATCTCCCATAACTTCTTTGCGACGCTTGGCTTCTCCCATAATTTTTGTATGTGAGGATCTCACAATTGATAGCGGCTATTTTTTGATTATCCCTCAAAATGTACTGTTTGACATATCCTAAAACAGCCGTTGCCAAGTCAGAGTCAAATCTTCTTGTTCCTGCCATCGTAACAGTTGAGTCCCACTAGAATTGAGCATCCCCGACTGGGCGATCGCTTCTCGGGGGGCGAGTGTGGCTAAAGCGATCGCCTGGGAAACTGAACAAACGCCCCACTTAACCAAATTCTGCACCCCGACGAACAGAGGATGAGTAGTTCCGGCGAGAGTTCCGTCCAATAAACGAGCCGTTCCCCCTTGTACCTGAATTTGTCGCTGATCCCAAGGATAAATTCCATCGGTTAAACCCAAAGGGGCTAAAGCATCACTGACGAGAAAAACACCCGACGAAATCATTCCCGGTGTTTCTTGTCTCCCTCTAGCGGCTTGTAGCAACAATTGAATCATCGTTGGACATACGTGTTGTCCATCGGCTATCAAGCCACAGTGAACGTTTGGATGAACCAAAGCCGCCCCTAAAAGTCCGGGTTGGCGATGATGTAAACTGGGCATGGCATTAAACGCATGAGTCACCATAGTCGCCCCTTGGGAGAAGGCAAAATGCGCTTGCTCAACAGTGGCTTGAGAATGTCCTAAACTGACGGTGATTCCTAAATGGTGTAAAAAGGGAATAACCTCGCCTGTGGGGTCTAATTCTGGGGCGAGGGTAATCACTTTGACAATATCGGCATAGTCGCCCAAAACTCGTTTAACGTGATCGAGAGTTAGGGGAAGTAAACAGTCTTGGGGATGGGCGCCTCGTTTTTCGGGATTGAGAAATGGCCCTTCTAAATGAACCCCAAGAATTTCGGCGGTGTTTGCTGAGGTGGGTGTTTGGATAAATTCCGCAAAGCTAGCGAGCGATCGCTGAATCTTTTCGACGGTTGTGGTGACAAGGGTGGGTAGAAAGCCATCAATCCCTTGATTCCATAAGTATTGACCAATTTCTAGGAGTTGGGGCAGATGTTGGGGGGTGACATCTGGAAAGGCTAAACCCAAAGCCCCGTTAATTTGCAGATCAACGCCACCGAGAGAAACCCAATCTCCTTGTAAGTCCAAAATTGGGAAATCCGAGGAATATTGGGGGTTGTGGGGTTGAATGGCCAAAATCTGACCTTGACGAATTAAAATTTGCTGTAGATTGTCGTCTCCTGGCAAACGGGCATTGATAATATCAATCGAGGCGGCGGTTTGTGTCGCTGTATTTGTCATTGTCAGTCAAAACTTCAACTTTGAATTCTATATTGAACCCGGAAAATCAAGATATTCCCCAAGTGGGGATTATTATGGGGAGCGATTCCGATTTACCCACGATGGCAGAGGCGATCGCCGTCTGCGAAGAGTTTGGGGTAGCTCACGAAGTCGCGATTGTTTCCGCTCATCGTACACCCGAACGAATGGTAGACTATGCCCAAAACGCCCACCTGCGAGGGTTAAAGGTGATTATTGCCGGAGCGGGCGGTGCGGCTCATCTACCGGGAATGGTGGCATCTCTGACTCCATTACCCGTTATTGGGGTTCCGGTGTCAAGCCGTCATCTGCAAGGGGTTGATTCTCTTTATTCGATTGTTCAAATGCCCAGGGGAATTCCGGTGGCGACTGTGGCGATCGGGAATGCTCAAAATGCGGGTTTGTTGGCGGTGCAGATTTTAGCCTCTCATCAGCCGGAACTGTTGCAGCAGGTTCTAGAGTATCGTCATAGGCTCAAACAGTCGGTTCTAGAGAAGCAGCATCGTCTAGAACAATTGGGCTATTCTCAATATTTGCGAGAACAAATTGCCCAGGGTTCGGGATAAAATCGACACCTGTGGATGAATTTCTGTAGTTCATTATACAAACTTTCTGTTGTTCTACCGCTTTAATCGAGCCATAGCTTGTGTCGGCAGCGATACAGAAAAGATGTAATCTGCGAAGCGCAGAAGTTCACTCAAATTGGTTTGAAAGATTATGGACTCTGAGTGCAGAGCCAGCATCTTAAGTTGTAGCTTCCAGGGGCGATAATATTGGCAAATTGGCTGATGATGCTAGACAAAGCAATCAGCGCGCTCACAGTCCGTTTTTGAGACTGTTGAGTTGCTATTGATGCGATCAGATGCAGAAGATTTTCCGATAGCCCAACCGAGCGTGGCTTCTACTGTGAGTCATGCCATGAGAAGTAATTGTGTCTATGGCAATGGGTGAGACTCGCGCCTCCTACGATCCTAAACGTTGGGAAAAATTCGTCAAGTCTGGGTTGCCATCACACAAGTTCAATGTCTTGTTCAACCTGTTTCATAAATGCCATTGATGTGTAGTTTTGATGTTTAAAGCAATGTTTCCTAGAAAAAAGTCAACGGTCACAACTAACAGAGCGTATTCCTATAGAGGAAATTCTGTGTCTAGTCGGCTAGCCACCCGGTTCGCTCGATTTTTTAGACCTAGATGGTTATCTCTAAGCTGGATTGCCTGTATTCCGATAGCAGCTATTATTGTTGGACTGTGGAGTTTAGCGGCTTTGGCTCAAGAAGATGCTGAACCCCTAACACCGGAATATGTTCAGGGTCTTCTCAATACCATTTGGATTCTGATTGCTTCCATTTTGGTCATCTTTATGAATGCGGGCTTCGCCATGCTGGAAACAGGGTTCTGTCGCCACAAAAATGCCGTGAATGTTTTGGCGAAAAACCTGATTGTGTTTGCCATTGCCACTTTGATTTTCTGGGCGTTTGGATTTTCTGCCATGTTTGGGGGGGAGAATCCTTTTATTGGGGGGGGTGGTTATTTCCTGTCTGGAGAATCAGCAACCTATGGACTTAATCCTTTCCCGGCTGGTTTACCTGTTAGTGTGTTTTTCTTGTTTCAGGTTGCTTTTGCGGCAACGGGTGCGACGATTGTATCGGGAGCGGTTGCTGAACGAATTGAATTTGTCGCCTTTTTATTGTTTAGCGTCTTGTTAGTTGGGATTGCCTATCCGATTACAGGTCATTGGGTTTGGGATAGCAGTGGTTGGCTAGTTGCGGCTGGTTTTTCAGATTTTGCAGGTTCAACGGTGGTTCACTCGGTGGGCGGTTGGGCCGCTTTAATGGGGGCTGCCTTTTTGGGGCCACGTATGGGTAGATATGGCGAAGATGGTTCTCCCCGCGCGATTCCCGGTCATAATATGGGTTTTGCAACACTGGGATGTTTGATTCTGTGGATTGGCTGGTTTGGGTTTAACCCCGGTTCTCAGTTAGCTGCTGATCAACTTGTTCCCTATATTGCTGTCACGACCAACTTAGCGGGTGCTGCTGGTGGTGTTGCGGCTACAGCCGTTTCTTGGTGGAAAGACGGTAAGCCCGATTTATCGATGATTATTAACGGCATTCTGGCGGGTTTAGTGGGAATTACAGCCGGGTGTAATGGTGTGAGCTACTGGGGCGCTGTAATTATCGGTTTGATTGCAGGGGTTTTGGTTGTCTATGCGGTTGGCTTCTTTGACAAACTCCAGATTGATGACCCGGTGGGTGCAACTTCGGTTCACTTGTGTTGTGGGGTTTGGGGCACTTTAGCGGTTGGTTTGTTTAATACCAAATCGGGCTTATTTTATGGGGGCGGATTTGGTCAACTGGGTTCTCAAATTCTGGGTATTCTCTCGGTTGGTGGTTTTACCGTGCTTCTGAGTACCATTTTCTGGCTAGCACTCAAGGCAACTGTGGGAATTCGGGTTCATCCTGAACAGGAATATGAAGGTTTAGATATCGCTGAACACGGGATGGAAGCTTACAATGGATTTCTCAAAGAAGCTGGCCCTGCAAGTATTGGTGGCAGTGAAACGGGAATTCCCAGTAGTAGCGGCAGCATTACCAGCAGTTATTAGGGTGTTACCTGTCTCTACATTTTCTGACCCTAAAAGCGGGTTAACCGCAAGCAGCGCCTTTTCAAGACGGTGAACGGTTGAGCGCTAAAATTTTCCTTCGTCCTTTGTTCCTTTAATTTTGGCAAAGGACGATTTTTTTGTTGGCAGACAGGCAAAAACTTTAAACACTGGTGAGTGATATAGCAGTCGAAGCCTTTGATTAGGACACTGTTTTTCTGTCAAATCCTTTTATGATAAAGGTTTCAATTCTGTCTCGGTGTCTCGGTGTCTCCTGACTTCTGCTATAACTGATTGGGTAAGCAGAATGCTAAATTGACCGAAAAAAAGCGGGATGCAAGCCCCGTCGTTTACGACGGTTAACTTACTTTCTGCATATAGCATCTATGTGGTACCATAATATTATACGCCAAGCAAGCCAGTGTCAATGATCGTCTACGAATTTAAAGCAAAAGGAAAAGCGTATCAATATAAAGCAATCGATGAAGCCATCCAAACATCTCAGTTTGTTCGGAATTCTTGCTTGCGGTATTGGATGGATAATCGCGGACTCGGAAGAAAAGAGTTGTATCGATATAACACTGAACTCCGAGCTATGTACCCTTTTGTCAAAGACTTGAATTCACACGCTTGTCAGGCATCTGTAGAACGGTGTTGGTCAGCTATTGCTAGGTTCTTCGATAACTGCAAGAAACGCGCACCAAGAGAGAAAATACCCGGCAAAAAAGCGGATTCGCAACTCGCCGTTGTACAGCGAGATTATGCGAACCAAGCAGGTTATCCAAGATTCAAGAAGAATTCTCGCTCGGTTGAATACAAACAGAGCGGATGGAGACTTTTAGATCCCAAACATATTGAATTTATCGATAAAAAAGGGATTGGAAAGCTCAAGCTTATTGGGACTTGGGACTTGGCATTCTATCCGGCTGAACAAATTAAACGAGTGAGGTTGGTTAGAAAAGCTGATGGCTATTACATTCAATTTTGCATCCAAGTCGATGTGAAAATAAAAATACAACCGACAGGGAAAACAATTGGGTTAGATGTAGGATTAAAAGAGTTCTACACCGATAGTAATGGCAACACTGAACCCAACCCTCGTTTCTACAGAAAAAACGAAAAGCGATTAAAGCTTTATCAAAGGCGCGTTTCTCGAAAAAATATTGGCAGTGCCAACCGATTAAAAGCCATTAAACGACTGGGCAAAGCACACCTCAAAATAAGTAGACAACGTGTAGAACACGCCAAAAGACTGGCGCGTTGCGTAATCCAATCAAACGATTTGGTCGCCTACGAAGACTTGAGGATTAAGAACTTAGTAAAGAATCATTGTCTAGCCAAGTCAATTAATGATGCGGGTTGGTATCAATTCAGAAAATGGCTGGAGTATTTTGGAAGCAAGTTTGGTCGGGTAACGGTTGCCGTTAACCCCGCTTATACTTCTCAAAATTGCTCAAATTGTGGAACAACCGTTAAAAAATCTCTATCAACTCGAACTCATATTTGTCGGTGTGGGTGCGAGTTAGACAGGGATCATAACGCCGCAATTAATATTCTGAATTCAGCTTTGAGTACGCTAGGGCATAGCGGAACTTGGATCTTAGATCAAAACGCTTCAGGAGATTTGTCCTCTACTGTGATAGGAGAAATCCTGTCTCAGCAAGTCGAGTCGTAGAATGAAGAATCCCCGTCGTTTACGACGTGGGAGTGTCAAAAAGGAGATGGATTATTTTCTCAGTTGCATCCGATCCTGTGTCTATTCGCTTGAAAACGATTCCAACTTGGGTTTTGTTGTCTCTGGTTAGCAACGGAGTGCTTGTATTTGCCGTTGTATTGCTTTTGATGCGAGGCCAAAGCTTGCCGGAGAATTCTCCGGCCAACGCTTCAGTAATGACTAACACCCTAGAAACTGATCAGCTCTCAAACCTTGATTCCACTCCACGACTGGCGTTGCGTCATCAGTGGACTTACCAAGAGTGGGTCGAACAGTTAGAGCGGGAAGCCCAAGCTGTAGCCACGAACCCCCCGAAACGTTTAACTGTGTTGGCGGGAGATTCTCTAAGTCTCTGGTTTCCCTCGGATTTATTACCCAGCGAACGAACTTGGCTCAATCAGGGGATTTCGGGTGAAACCTCTGCGGGTTTACTGAAGCGGTTGAAGGCTTTGGATATTACTGAACCTGAGACGATTTTTGTGATGATTGGCATCAATGACTTGATCCGAGGTGTTGATGATCAAACCCTATTAAATAACTATCGGGAGATTGTTCGAGATTTGCGTTGGGTTCACCCCAATACTCAAATTGTGGTGCAGTCTATTTTACCGCATAGTGCAGAAAAGGCATCTTGGGAAGGTCGCGATCGCCTCCGAACCATTCCCAATCACCGTATCCGCAATCTGAACCGAGAACTAGAAGCGATCGCCCTGGCCGAAGGTGCGCTTTATCTAAATTTACATCCTTTATTTACCGATGAGAAGGGACAACTCCGTTCAGAACTGAGTACAGATGGTCTTCATCTCAACGACAAAGGTTATTTAGTTTGGATGTCGGGGATACAACTGTTTAGCCAAATCAAATTACAGCCTTGAGAGGTTGTGAACTACCTACACTGACCTGACGGTAAAGTGTAGGCTTCCAACTTCACAGAAGATTGCCGCATCTTGGATTTGCGTCCGCGAATTGGTCTTACATCCTCTCCATTGGCGTTAGCCTCCCCCGTCC
>NZ_JAYGHR010000052.1:0-6947 GCF_034932365.1 Limnoraphis robusta BA-68 BA1
ACGCGATACACCGACGCGCGACCCGACGCCTTGGTGGGCCAGGGCCCACCCTATGTCGCGATACACCGACGCGCGACCCGACGCCTTGGTGGGCCGGGGCCCACCCTATGTGATGGACAGGGGGCATGGCGCGGTCATCGCTGCGCAGCGTCCTCGCACCACGAGCCGCAGAGACAAACGCGGAACGCGCTGCATAGGGTGGGCCCCGGCCCACCATGAGCTGAACCCCGCCTCAGCCATCGCCACCCCGGCCCCGGTCATCGCTGGCGAAGTTCTGCGCGCACCTGTCCAGATCTCCTCGCGCGATACACCGGCGCGCGACCCGTCTGGTCCTCGCGCCGCCAGCGCCGCCGGGAGACCGCGATAGACACAAAACCGGAACGATTCAAGCCTTGCGCCCAGTGCCTCTTTCCAATCCAATCTCGCTGCAGCTGCGCGGATCAACCCGTCGGAAACATGGCAAATGAGCAACAACAGAAGAACGGAAGAAAAGCACACGTCGGCCTGGGTGCGGTTGTTGCTGGCCTTGCAACTCGCGGCGATCCCAGCACTTGCCTCGGCGCAGGACGAGCGGGGCAGCTTCTATCTGTCCGACGCGCTGGTGCACTACATCAAGCCTGAGACCACGTTGTCGCGCACGCCCATCATCATGATTCCGGGGCTGAACCTGTCCTCCTACATCTATCTGACAACCCCGGACGGACGCGAGGGCTGGGCGCAGTTCTTTGCTGCCGCCGGTCATGACGTGTACGCCATCAACAGCCCGGACTACGACTTCGCCCGCGGCGGATTCAGCGTTGCCCCCTTCACGGTTCCCGCGGGCGGGCCCTCGGGCGTCCCGAGCTCGGCGCAGGCGTGGAGCCAGGACATCTGGCGGCGCTGGGGCTTCGGCTCATCCCAGGGAAATCCCTACCCGGATACGCGCTTTCCGACCGCGTCATTCAGTGCGTTTGCGGCCAACTATCCCTATGTGGACAGTGCGGTCTCCCCCATCAGCTTTCCCGAGGCAGTCATCGATTTGATCGACCAGGTCGGCCCGGTGTACCTGATGGCGCACTCGGCCGGCGGTCCAAGCGCGTTCGCCGCAGCCAAGGCCCGGCCGGAACTGGTGCGCGGACTGCTGATGGTCGAGCCCACCGGCGCGCCGGTTGCGAGCGACTTTCCGGCGCTTGCGGGACAGTCGATGTTCGGCGTTTACGGGGATTACCTCGATTCGCGCAACCAGACCACCCGCAAGCTCGCGCTGGAAGAAGCGGCAGCCCTGTTCATCCAGAACGGGGGCACGGCGCAAGTGGATTCGCTGCCGGATGACTACGCGATCGACGGCAACACGCACCTGATGATGCAGGACAACAACAGCGTGTTCGTGGCTGGCCTGTTTCTCGCCTGGCTGCAGCAGCTGGAGCAGGAAGCGGCCCTGTTCGTCGATGGCTTCGAAGCGGCGCCTGTGCGGTAACCGACTTGCGCGGAATCTTGAGCGGGCGGCGAGCAGGTGAGGGCGCGTCGTGTATCCGCCGCCCCGGTGCCCACGTTGCGATCAAGGCCGTTGCATGCAGTCGCAGCGCTGCCTATGCGTCGATACACGTGTGATGCTCGCGCCCTTCGTCCATCGCGACACACATCCTTCGGACAGGCCCTGCCACCGGTCCGGCTGGACGAAGGCCAGGCTTGCCAAGCAGACTCGGCGCGCTGCATCCCTTTCCTTCCAGTGAGCCCAGCCATGCCTCGCCCTGCCGCCGCGTTGCTTCTCGCCCTGACCGCGTTCGCGGCGCATGCGCAGGAGGGGCCCAACGATCTCGCGCCACCCGCCGCGAATGAAGCCAGCATGGAGCCTGCGCCAGCCGGTCTTGAGCCCTGGTCGCACGGCAACGATTGGGAATGGCTGCGCCATGCAGAACCCGACACGATTCTGTGCCCGTTTCGCGGCCGCATCGATTACGAATACGGCGAGATCGAATGCGGGCTGATCCGCGTACCCGAGAACCGCGAGGTCGCCGGCAGCCGGACCATCGAGTTGCACTACGTCCGGATCAAGGCCACGGGCAAGGACCACGAAGACAACACGGTCGAGACCCGGCCCGACCCGGTGATCTACCTGACCGGCGGTCCTGGTGTGGCCGTCGAGGTCTATGTCGGCCGGCTCAAGGACCATCGTCTGCTTGCGCAGCGCGACCTCTACATCCTCGAGCAGCGCGGCATCGGCAGCTCCGGCGATTTCTGTCCGTTCTTCAGCAGCCGCAATCGCGCCGACCAGATTCACGCCGACCGTGAGGCCAGCGAGCGCGCGAACCTGGAGCAGGCCGCGGTCTGCATCGAGGGCGCCCGTTCGCAGGGCGTGGATGTGACCGGTTACAACACCTTCGAGAACGCGCGCGATGTGAAGGCACTGCGCCTGGCGCTCGGGCTCGACCAATGGAACGTCTGGGGAATTTCCTACGGCTCGGTGCTCGGCCAGGCCTACATGAAGGTCGATCCGGAGGGCATTCGCGCGGCGGTGATCGACGCCATCGTGCCGCTGGATATCGGCGAGCTGATGCGTCTGCCCTACTGGCATGACGCCAACCTGACCCGACTGTTCGAGGCCTGCGCCGCGCAACCGGACTGCGCCCAGGCGTATGCCGGCCTGGCCAAGCGCCACCTGGCCGCCATCCAGGTCGTGAACGACGCGCCGATTTCGGTAGAGGTCGAGCCCAGCGACATGTACCCGCAAGGGAAGGCGTACTTCTTCGCCGACGTGATCGCCGGGCTGCCCTTCAGCCTGATGTACGAGCAGAAAACCCATCCCGCCCTGCCGGCCATCATCGACGGCCTGACCCGGGCCGTGGAGTCCGGCGACGACACCCTGTTTCGCGCTCTGGCGGTCATCACCAGCGAAGATGCAGGCACGGAGGTCGAGTCCGCCCAGGGCATGTCGTCCGCCGTGCAATGCATGGACGGTTATGTCGACGGCCTTGCCCGAGTCTCTCCCGAAGATTTCCGACTCTTTCCCGAGCTGGCCCACGCCTTCGGTCATCCGGAGATGATCCAGTCGATGCCCGAGCGCTGTCGCGCGATCGGTCTGGCCCCGCGCGATCCGGCCCAATTCGCTCCGGTTCAGACCGATCTGCCGGTGGTCGTGGCCAACGGTCGCTGGGACCCGATTACCCCGGTGGCCCTGGCGGAGCACATCATGCCCGGCTTCAAGAATGGGCAACTGGTGATCTTTCCGCACGCCGGCCACGGACCCACGCGCTCGATCGAGTGCGGCGGTGACTGGCTCAACGCCTGGTTTGACGACCCGAGCGCACCCGTGGCGCGTGAGTGCGTGGACGAGGGCGAGCAAGCCGCCGAGTTCATCGCACCCTACTTCCGAAGCTCGGTCGTCATCGACGCGTTGGCACTCCGAGGCGAAGACGAATCCCGGCTCAAGGCGCATGGTGCATGGGTGGGCGTATCGGCCGGAATCACCTTGATCGCCGTGCTGGTCTTGCCGCTGGCTTGGCTTGGCCGGCGACTCAACGGCCATGCACTCAAAGGCTCCGGCGGCAGCCGGCTGACGGTGTTCCTGGCTGTACTGCTGGCCACGGCCTGGCTCACGGGCCTCGGCTTGGCCGCCTGGCAGACCAGCGAAGTGACCGAGGCCATGCTGCTGTTCGGATTCGTTCCCTGGGCAGCCTGGGTTGCCTGGCTGGGGCCGCTGAGTGTGCTGGTCGCGGTCCTGGCCCTGGTCCGCGTGTGGCGCTCGCGGCAGGCGATCGGGCTGGCCAGCCGGATCGGCCTGCTGCTGGCTCCCTTGGCCGTGGTCAGTCTGGGACTAGCGGGACAGGTCTGGTCGCTGTGGCCGTTCTGAGCGATGGCTGGCCCAGTGCGTCCCCCGGAGCCTGACTCAGGGGCGCACGAGGTCAGCTTGGGCGGTCGCGGGATACGGACCCCGGAGTCGCCCTTTGCAGCGAGCCCGCTCTGGCCGGGAATTGCCGCCTGACTGCAGGGAACGACCACGCGCTGCAGCTGCGTGGTCAGCGCCGCCGGCCCGGTGCGGGAGCGCGGCGGTGCGTGAGCGCCGCAGAACCTGATGCTGAAAGCGGCGAACTTCAAGACTCCGGAAGGCGAAGGGGCCAGAGCGCGCAGGCATCAGCGACCGACTCGACGTGCAAGCCCGGCGATCGCGATGTCCATGTCGAACGGCTTTCCGGACTCAACGACGCCATCGATCAGAAGGAGCCGTCGCCGCATGCAGACGCCCGCAGCTTCTGCGTGACCCCTTCCGCTGCTGCCCCTTGCAGGGCGACCGCCTTGCCCTTCGTCAATGCATGGAAGTGGATTGGAGCGTGTGCAGCTTCGCCCGGTAGCGATCACGGTCGGGATCACGCGGTGCAGTCTTGTAGGCGTCACGCAGCCATCGTTCCGCCAGGGCCTGCTGCCCGAGCGCGTCGTAGGCCACCGCCATGCGCCAATACGCCTCGTGGAGATAGGGTGCCATCTCGACGGCCTGCGCGTAGTAGGACAGAGCCGAACGCGCCCGCTGGTCGGCGACGGCCTCGTTGCCGAGTTCGATCAATCGATAGGGATCGTGATTGGGAAGGCGCGCAAGTTTCGCGTCGATTTCGGCCACTTCGTCGAGGCGTTCTTGCTTCAGCAGCAGCCGCCGAAGATTGTTCAGCAGGTTGAGATTGTCCCCGTGCTGGCGAAGCCCCTGGCGATACAGTCGCTCGGCCGCATCCTCGGCGCCCACCCGCCGATGCAGCACCGCGAGCGAGTTCATCGCGTCCGGGTTGGCTTCATCGTGCTCAAGCGCGGTCAGAAGCATCCAGTAGCTCGCACGGAAATCGCTACGCGACAATGCCTCGGCTGCGAGATTGACGTAGTACATGGACTGCAGCTCGCGCAGATCCACTCGGCTGCCGCTGCGCTGGCCGATCGTGGGGAAGTAGTCGATGACCAGATGCGGCGCCTGCAGCAGCGCCTGACCTTCCTGCGGCACATAGGTCGGGTCGTACAGACGCGTACGCACATGATCGGCAACGGCAACGAAACCCCCGTGTCGCTCAAAGACCGGCGTACTGAGCACTCGCTGGTAGCGAGCCTCGACATCGACCAGCTGCGCGAGAGCGGTGGTGACCAGGGCCAGGCTCAGGCAGTTGCCCTGATCGAGCGCCAGAGCCTGCGAAGCCGTCAGGGTATCGCCGTGGTATCGGAAGTTGCCGAGCCGCCCTTCCAGATAGCGGAAGATTCGCTCGTGCGGCTTGAACTCCGCATGGGCGGGATCAGTGAAGAACGCAAGGAAGTCCGCTTTCTGGGGCTCGGTGAGCTGGTAAAGCGTTGCAACCGGGGGCAGCGCGATCGGATCCCCGAACAGCTCGGGACGCACGGCGACCGGCTCAGGCGCGATCTGTACCGGCGCCTGTGTCGCAACCCGCGGCGGCACCGCAGCGCACCCGAAGAGCAATCCACACAAGGCCATCATCGGCAATCGAACAAAGCGCATTGAACACCTGGCGTTGCAAGTCCTGCACAACGCTGACCGACGGCGCAGGACGATGCAAGTCCACGTGTTGGCCATGCGAGCCGAGTCGTGCGAGGCCGTCGCGTCGAGGGCCGGAAGCCGCGGCGTACGCCGGCACGTCGGGTTCAGCGCAAACGCGTGCGAAGCAACTCGGCCCACATGACCAATACCGCCAGGAAGTTCAGCATCAACAGCGCTGGGGTCAGGTCGGTGCATTTGACCGTCATCTGGCGAGGATTTCCCCGTGTCCCCCGCCTCGGCCTAGCTCTGCGCCCGGCCTCCTGAGGGTGCTTCGATCCGTGTCGTCAGGCTTGCCGGCTGCAGCCAGGGACGAGATCGGTCAGGTGTCGATCGGTGCGCTGGACCAAAGTCCAGAACACGTCGCCTACGCTTGGGCGCGGAAGAGGCTTGCCACCAGCGGCCGGACCCATACCGGCGTGCGCCCCAGAGCCTCGGCGTCCATGGGGCCGGGAACGATCAAGCGACCGTGCTCGACCAAGGCGACGCGTAGCGGAGAGGGGATCGGCATGCCGGCCTCAACCGAGGCCGAGTTGTCATACACCTGAACCGTATGCACGTGCGGTGCAAGCGCGATCAGGTTGGCGATCGAGGTGTTCCAGCGCGAGCGGATCTTGTGCTCTGGAATGTCGTGGCCGCCGGCGGCGACCCTCGCCTTGACGCGCGCAATATGCAGCTCGGGCGAGGCGAGGCCGCAGTACCAGATCATCACGTCGTGGCTTGCACAGGCCTCGCGCAGCATGCGAGTGAAGGTCGTCGCGCCCAGCGTGGTCTCAAAGGCGTAACTGCGTCCTTGCGACAGCGCCCGTTCGAGGCGTGCCTTGCCTTCCTGCCAGGCCAGCGCATCCGCCTCGTCCTTGCCGAGATCCTCTTCGCGCTGCAGGCGCGTCGACAGCTCGTCCGGGTTGAACCATGTGGCCCCGCGACGTCGAAGTGCCGCGCCGCCGATCGAGCTCTTGCCGGCGCCGTTGACGCCCGCCAGCACGCGCAGTACCGGGCGCCGACTAATGGCCGGCCCCCGCGATTACCGAACCGCCGAGATCGATGGGCTCGTCGAAGGCTTCGCGCAGGGCCGCTTCGCCCTCCGGCGACTCGAGCACCTGCAGCCGGCGGTCGAACTCCTCACGCAGGACCTGCAGGCGCGCCTCGATGCGCTGTTCGCGACTGCGTTCGGCTGCCAGCAAGGCCTCATAGCGCTCGGGCGCGACCACCCAGGCCTGCGCCCGGCCATGCGCCAGCACGCGCACCGCCTTGTCCCGATGGGCTTCAGCACGCCGAACCACCGCCACCCAGCTTTCCTTGACCGCACTCGCGGTGACTTCGGCGACGTCTGCTGGTGCTGTTTCGATCCGCTCGGTTGCCATGGCGTCCATCCAAAAAGGCCTATTCTGGCCATAACGTCCCAGGTCTGCGCGCTGCTCAAGCGCTGCGGCGACCCGCGCAAAGC
>NZ_JAYGHR010000053.1:0-6215 GCF_034932365.1 Limnoraphis robusta BA-68 BA1
AGGGAAAGGTTTGAAGCTATTAGCTCAATATTTTAACAGTACGGTAGGGCATACCGAATCTGACCCCAAAAAGGTAAAAGCTCAGGGAGAAAACGACCTCTGGCTTGTTAACGGAGACGCTAACATTCTAAGTCGATTCTGTGAACTGAGAATCAGCAATTGCGCGCTGAGAATCCCTCGCTATAATCTTTGATTTAGCGATGGGAGTATGTCAATTTTGTCGAAATCTGGGAAACAGAAGCTGCTTTAGAAACTCATCTCGCCAGCGCTCACATTCAAGCTGCGACTCAAAAACTTAAGGGTTTAATCGCCACTCAACCGGATATTCGACGTTACGATTTAGTTTTGTAATCAATTGGCAAGCATGATAGAAATTGGCGGCTTCTCCGTTCCCCCTGCACACAAACGACGCATTGAAATTCCGGTAGCTCGTCTACCTACACAAACCATGTTGTCGCTACCTGTGATTGTGATTAACGGTATTAGTGAGGGGCCGCGACTGTGGCTGAGTGCCGCAATTCATGGGGATGAACTCAATGGCGTGGAAATTATTCACCGGGTTCTGCAACAAATTTCACCCCGACAGTTGCGAGGAACCCTAATAGCTGTTCCGATTGTTAATGTGTTTGGTTTTATTGATCAATCTCGCTATCTTCCCGATCGTCGGGATCTCAATCGGGCTTTTCCGGGTTCTAAGCGGGGATCTCTCGGAGGACGTTTGGCGACGTTATTTATGGAAGAAATTGTCAACCGTTCTACTCATGGCATTGATTTACATACGGCTTCTGATCATCGCAATAATTTACCTCAAATTCGCGCTAATCTCGACGACCCAGAAACCTATGAATGTGCGAAAGCGTTTGGTGCGCCTGTGATTATTCACTCTCAAACCCGTGATGGTTCACTGCGACAAGCTGCTACTCAACAGGGCCTTCCCGTGCTACTCTACGAGGCAGGAGAAGCTTTGCGGTTTGATCCTCATGCCATTGGTATCGGTGTAGAAGGGGTATTACGAGTGATGACGGTTTTGGGTATGTACGAACCCAAGGTTCACACCAGACCGATCGCTTCAGTTGAAATCCGCAAAACTCGATGGATACGCGCCTCTACCAGTGGAATTTTACTCTTGAGTGTCAAACTTGGCGAAAGAGTCTATGAAAAACAGATCCTCGGTGTTATTTCTGATGCGTTTGGAGATGCGAGTATGCGAATCCGCGCACCTGCTGATGGGTTGGTGATTTGCGCTCAACAAAATCCTCTCGTTAATCAGGGTGATGCGATCATACATTTAGCTCTTTTTTAACAGAGATTCAATGCTAATTTTGAGCTATTTATTCCGTCGTAATATCATGTGCGGATAATTAGTGATCAAAAACTTTCTCATAATCCTCCTCTTTCTTCTTCTTTATTTCCTCGGTGACTCGGTGACTCCTCCTCCTCTTTCTTCTTCTTGATTTCCTCCTGACTCCTGACTCCTGACTCGGTGACTCCTGACTCGGTGACTCCTGACTCGGTGACTCGGTGACTCGGTGACTCCTCTGTCGTTTATTTATAACTGTTCAACCGGACATGATATAAATTATCGCGTTTAAGGTGAATCCTTCCAATTACATCCCTCGGAGTTCGTCATCTTTTATCTATAATTTAGAGTGAATCCGATTCCCTGAAGTCATTTCAAACCCAATCATCTGTTTATGGTCAATTTATCCTCAAAAAAAGTTCTGGTTTGTCAAAATCGCACTTGTCTAAAACAAGGATCAGGTAAAGTATTAGCCGCATTTCAAGCAGAACCAATTCCTAATGTAGATATCGAAGCTACAGGTTGTTTGGGACAATGTGGTAATGGGCCGATGGTGATTATTTTACCCGAAGCAGTTTGGTATAATCGCGTTCAAGCTGATCACGTTTCAACCATTATCAAACATCATTTACACGATGGAGAAGCCGTTAAAGCTTTCCTTGATGCCAAGTATGCTAAACACAATTAGTCTTCGCTCGTGGGGAAAAGAAAGCATCAATCCCTGAGATGATAGCCTCTTTTCCCTTTCTTTTTTACTCAGCCGGATGCGTTAAAAAAGGAACTTCTATCACTTCTGCTTCTACTTCTCCCACTTTCACTTTTAAGCCCTTTCCTCCCGCCTTTGTCCGAATATAACCTAAGCCAAAATATCCTCTTTCCGTTTCCATAAAACTGGTGAGTTTACCGACTTTTTTATCCTCTACTTTGATTTCTGTTCCAATTGCGACAGGTGCATTGAGTCGGATTCCCCAAAGTTGTTGTTTAACCCCTTTATAGGTGTTTAAACGAGCGATTGTTTCTTGACCAATATAGCAGCCTTTCTCAAAAGAAATTGTATTCCATAATCCCGCTTCTAACGGATTATAATCATCAGTTAGTTCAGCATCCGGTGTTGGTCTTCCTTGTTCGATACGAAGCTGTTCCCAAAGGCGATCACCCATTGCGATCGCCCCAGAATTGACTAAGATTTTCCACAACGAAACGGCCTGTTCGACTGATACAATTAACGTATATCCTGGCGTCACCAAACCACTTCCAACTGCAACCCGCACAGGAATATTCTCGATTTCCATCTGTTGATGACTGGCGTAGGGTTGATCAACCAGTGGCGTTATTCCCAATTTTTTGAACAGTTGATCACTTTCAGGCCCCATTAAACTAAAGATAGCATTTTGATCGCTAATATCCTTTAAATCTACCTTATCCATTGGGAAAATATAACGATCTAACCAATCAATTAACATCTGACGACGGGAAGGCGAAACTAACACTAAAACCGCATTTTCGGTGACATAAAGCGTGGTTAAATCTATGGTACGGGCGGTAGAACTAACAAATACGCTATCACATCCCTCGCCGGGTTTCAGAGATAGAATATTGTTGGTACTTTGGTTGTGTAAAAATCGCAGTCGATCCTCATTGGAAATTTGGATCAGTCCCCAATGGGAGCGATCGCATAAAGCAACACCTGTTTGAGTCGCAGCGATCGCATCGGGATCATTACCAAAACTCAGGGGAACGCTTGTAGAATCGTCTAATGTGGCACCTTGAGCGGTTTGAATTTCACGTAAAGATTGAATCATCATCGTTTAAAGTGTTAAAGGTTGACGGAGTAACGGATTACTAAGATTGTCCCACTTCGTTGGATGAGTTATCAAAAAATTGGTCAATAATCATCCGGGCTTTTTCATCAATGCGAGTCCAGTCTACATCACCTGTGTGATCAATTAAACTGGTATCAATCTCAACTTCTTGGCTTTCTTGGGGAGCGTGGGTGAGTTGATAGTTTTTGAAACAAACTTGATAACATAATTCCCAGATATCTAAACTCACTTTTTGGTTATTACATTCAAGATCTAGTCGATAACCCGGATAGGGGGTTTCAGTATTGTGGTAGGTTCCTTTCCAGACTGATGGTTCTTCTAGCTTTTTGCGGATGTTGTCTAGGAGTCTGATCAAGATGGGTTGCATGAGTAATTCTGCCTGTTGCCAAGCGACTTGATCTTTAATTTTGGGTCTCATAGAAGGGATATTAAACTCATTTTCTGTATTGTCTTAGTTTATCTTGTTCCTTTCCCTCTATGGAATTTGTTTTTTGATGCTAGGGTATGGTCTATAATTCAAGTCTATCATTGGAAATGACAACGCTATATAACAAATGATGACAATCTTTATCTCAACAGTCAGGCTGAAGTTAAAATTTAATTCTGTTCAGAATGAACTTTAATTTAGAACGGTTTTTTGTTTAAATCAAAGCAGAACCTCATCCTAAAACTATCAAGCTTTTAACGTCAGAATTTTGAAAGAGATTGTGAAATCTATCAAAAGCCTGAACCGTAAGATGTATCGTGATTCGTTGAACTTGAGAACGACAGAAAAAATACTAATGAGTCTATGATGTGCCTCACTCAAACACAGTTAACCTCAATTCTCGCAAGTCAGCGTCCGTTAACTTAACAAAGCTTGAGCAACTCCCCAGAATTCTAATCTCAAGGGATATTCGGTTTATTTCCCCCGATCAAGTGTTGAAAACGCTATTGAAAAAGACCGTAATATTTGCTGTAAAATAAGAAAGTATATCTCTATGCTTGTACAACGATCTGAAATTGTTTAGGCTTGATGGAAAAAGTTGCAATTCTCCGAAGTTGCAATGCCGTGATCTGAACGGACTGAGATCCTCAACTGGCAAATTCAGTATGGAGGATGATCCAGAAGTCGATAAAATTTCAGATAATATCTAGAGCAAAGCGCACCAGGAGAACAATGCCACACCTGAATTTAGTTGATACCCATCTTAACGGACGACAGCCCCATTCACTCCCCTCGACCACAAAGGGAGAAGGAATGGGGATATCCCAAACCCCAGAAATCAATCTGGATCTAGTTAACCAACAACTTGAGGAAAGCGAAGCAACTCAGATCGTACAGTGGGGGGCTAACACCTTTGGGGAAAGTTTGGTGATGAGTACCAGCTTTGGAATTCAGTCTGCGGTGATGCTGCACCTGGTTACACAAGTAATACCAGACATTCCGATTATTTGGATCGATACAGGATATTTACCTGCGGAAACCTATATCTTTGCTGAACAGTTAACCGAACGCTTAAACCTCAATCTGAAAATCTACCAGTCTCCTATCAGTCCGGCTCGTATGGAAGCCTTGCATGGTCGGTTATGGGAAAAAGAAGACGTTGAGTCTTTCAACCGTTATGATTATATCCGCAAAGTCGAACCGATGCAACGGGCTTTGCAAGAACTAAATGCCACCGCTTGGTTAGCGGGACTGCGATCGCATCAAACCGAACACCGCAAAACCCTACGTCGGGTTGAAAAGCAGTCAGGTCGATACAAAATTTATCCAATTTTATCTTGGAGTTCTAAGCAAGTCTACAAATACCTCAGTACCTACGATTTACCCTATCATCCCTACTTTGATCTCGGTTATACCACCGTTGGAGACTGGCATTCTAGCCGTCCTCTACACGCAACCGATACCAACGAACGAGATACCCGCTTCAGAGGTCTAAAACAAGAATGTGGGTTGCATTTACCCAAAACAGAACAAGAAGCTAAGAGTTTAGACTCCAGTTCATTGTAGCAAGCCTTTACAGTTACCATTAGCGTCGGGGCGGGTTCTACAAAATCTATGTCTTCCCACAAATAACTAACATCAACCCGCCCTTACTATTCGCCCAAAACCATCGCATGATGACGAATATGATCTTCAATAAACGTCGAAACAAAATAGTAACTATGATCATATCCCTGTTGCATCCGCAGGGTTAATAATTGTCCGACTTGCACACAAGACTGTTCAAAAACTTCGGGTAACAACTGTCCTTGGACGAGGTAAGGATCAGCCGTTCCCACATCAATTAATATTGGGCGGTTAAAGTCGCCTCGCAACACTAATTGACTCGCATCATAGTTGCGCCATTTTTCGCGATCGCATCCGAGATATTGGCTAAAAACTTTCTCCCCCCAAGGCGATCGCATCGGTGCGGCGATCGGTGCAAAAGCCGAAACCGAGAGATATTTTTGCGGGTTTTTCAACGCACAAACCAGCGCCCCATGACCCCCCATTGAATGACCAAAAATGCTTTGTTTGTTGGGGATAATCGGAAAATTTTCACGAATCAGTTGAGGAAGTTCTTCAACAACATAGCTATACATCTGATAATGGGTGTTCCAGGGTTCCTCTGTCGCATCAATATAAAACCCCGCTCCCGTTCCGATATCCCAGTCGTCATCCTCTCCTGGAGTTCCCGTTTCACGCGGACTGGTATCGGGTACAACCAACATTAAACCATACTTTGCAGCTAACCGTTGAGCGCCCGCTTTGGCCATAAAGTTTTCTTCCGTACAGGTTAAACCGGAGAGAAAATAAAGCGCCGGAACGGGGTTTAATTGCGCTTGTGGGGGCTGATAAACTGAAAACCGCATGGTGCTATTACAAGTCAAAGAGTGATGGCTGTAATACCCAACAACACCCCCAAAACAAGCACTTTCACGAATTAAATCTGGGGCAGACATAAGATAAAATCTGAAAGATGGATAGTCTAAAAACTGTGCTGACGGTGTTACGCTGTACATCTGTGGACAAACACATCTGACGCGATGGCAATGCCTTCAACCGATAGGTTGAGAGCAAAGGAGCCGTCCCTCAAAGCACGAATCATAATGTTCCGTGCGCCGCC
>NZ_JAYGHR010000054.1:0-5567 GCF_034932365.1 Limnoraphis robusta BA-68 BA1
TCTGCCTGAAAGATTCCCAAGAGTTGTGCAAGCGTTTAACAACATCCTGGGTGACTTGTGAATGAACTTCTTTAAGTTCGGGTTCAGTTTTTTTCCACTGGGTTAACTGTCGCTTTTGCTCCATGTAACCAGGAAATGGAATATCAGGAGACATAATATATTCCCGATTAATTGAGCATCTATCAATCATACACTTCCGACTGTTCATCCAGTCTTTTAAGTCTCGCAGACAACGATTATAAAGTCGTCTACAAGTCTCTAGCCAACTCAACATTAGTTTTTGTTGAGCCGCACTCGGATAAATTCGGTAAGTGTAGTTCATTGTTAGTGCCATAGACTATATATTAGTACACAGAGATTCAGTGCTAACTGTTTTCTGGGTATCGTAGCAAGATCCGCTACGCGGTACCCCCAAAAACAGTTTTGGGGATGTCCATGTATCCCGACACTAAAACTTCGTTTATGGTGCGGGGCTTATTGCCTCCCCAAACCCCACCAAAAAGCTAAATCTTAAGGGAAAAACCTCGATAATTTGAGGTGGTAATTCCTCCGATCTGAGCCTAGATAATCAGAGGATTCTAGGCTAATCAGATCGATTATCTAAGAAGCGTAAACCTGGCGGTAATAGGTTTGATATTCTTCAGATAATAGCGGTTCCCACCAACTGCGATGCGTTAAAAACCAACCGACCGTTTGTCGTAATCCTTCTTCAACCGTTACTAGAGGCGCCCAACCCAACTCCGTTTTAATTTTAGTGGCATCAATGGCATAACGGCGATCATGTCCGGGTCGATCTTTAACAAAAGTAATCAACTCTTCAGAAGGTTTAACAGGTAAAGTCGGCGCCAATTCATCCATAATTCGGCATAACATTCGGACTAAATCAATGTTTTTAACCTCATTATTTCCGCCAATATTATAAGTTTCTCCGGGTTTTCCCTGATGAATGACTGTATCTAAAGCCCGACAATGATCGAGAACATACAACCAATCCCGAATATTTTGTCCATCCCCATATACAGGTAAAGGTTTACCCAACAAAATATTAATACACATCAACGGAATCAATTTTTCGGGGTAATGGTAGGGGCCGTAATTATTAGAACAATTGGTGATAATTGTTGGCATCCCGTAGGTATGATAATAAGCTCTTGCTAAATGATCACTACCCGCTTTAGAAGCAGAATAGGGACTATTGGGAGCGTAGGGAGTTGTTTCTGTAAACGCCGGATCATCCATGCTGAGACTTCCATAAACCTCATCCGTAGACACATGAAGAAAACGGTAGTCTTGGGGACGATTATGGGTGTTCCAATGTTGGCGAAACGCATCCAGCAGTGTAAACGAACCCACAACATTGGTTTGAATGAAAGCACCAGGGCCAAGAATTGAACGATCAACATGGGACTCCGCCGCAAAATGAGCAACCGTGTTAATTTCTTCTTCTTGAAGTAAGCTTTCAATCAAAGGGCGATCGCAAATATCCCCCTTGACAAAGCGAAAAGTTTCTTTATCCTCTAGAGTGGCTAAATTTTGGCGATTTCCCGCGTAAGTTAGAGCATCCAACACTACAACCCGATCTTGTGGATAGGCGTGACACCAGTGATGGACAAAATTCGAGCCTATAAAACCTGCTCCCCCAGTCACCAACACTCGACGAGGCAAACTGGCTTCACTGTTATCGTAACTGTACTGCATTGCCACAGTGATTTCCTCCCAAAAATCTGCTTATTGATCTCAAAAAATTATCGGGCAGAGATGCTCTAAACCCTGATACTGTCTGCCTTTTACCATTTTACCTGCTTTGATCAACAAAGCTTGTGAAATCCGGTCTCAAGAGCAATCCCTTTTAGACCCCCCCATAAATCGCCACTCAAACGTATTATTGATAGAGTCTGTTTATTTGTCGGCGTGAGGAGACTGTGTGTGAGTCAGCAAAACTTCATTAAGCTCGCCCAGCAGGGAGATGCTAACGCAATTGCTACTTTAATTAATCAGGCGTTAAACTCTCAAAGAGTCCAAGCAAAAGCAACTCGACGCGATCGCCATCTGTACATCTTACTTGAGTCCGAGCAACTGCCTAATCAATCCTCTTGCATTCGAGTCATCCAGAACGGTATGCTCCGCCTGGGAACCTCTGCAATTACCTTGATTACCGTTCAAGGTCAAAAAAGTAGTCAACCCTCTCTAAATTGGACTCACACGATTGCACTCCAGACTTCTGTGGCCTCTGCAAAAACTTGCCTGCCTACGATTGAGAAGGAATCTGCCTTTACGGAGGTAAAGTCAAGTTCTACTCCATCCCATTCTATACATACACCTCCTCACTCACCAACAAAAGCGAAAAAACCTTCTCCCCCGCCTCCCCCTCAGCCTGCTCAATTTCAACGTCCTAAACGGGTTATTCCTCGCTCTGTTAAACAGTTGTTGATGGCGGGTTCGATTGGTTTGATGATGGCGCCGCTTTCGGGTTGGTTTTTTACGGTTCAACAAGATAGAATTTATAATGTTTCTCGGACTGTTTCTCAAACTTTAGCTTCTATTCCCTCTGGGATTGCTGCGGGATTTCAAGAAATTAAATTTCCAAAGCTTCCTCAATTTTCTTTTTCTTCTTCGGCAGCTTCTTCTGCTTCTGTTGAACCGATTAGTCAAGCGGAAACGCTGAAAAACCTCAACTCATTTTCCAATTTAGCCCTCACTTCTCTGCAAAATCCGATTAGCCCCGATATGCGGATTAAAATTAAAGCGGTGGGTGATATTATTCCGGGAACGAACTACCCCTCTAATAAACTTCCCGATCAAAAAGAGATGTTATTTCAGGATGTTAAGCCTGCCTTACAAGGGGCTGATATTGTTTTTGGTAACTTTGAAAGTACCCTAACGAATTATCCAAATAGTGCGAAAAATATTGGTCGAGGTTTGGTGTTTGCTTTCCGAACGCCTCCCGAGTATACCTCGATTTTGAAAGATGCAGGATTTCATATTTTGAGTGTCGCGAATAATCACTCTTTTGATTTTTTTGAGACGGGTTTTGATGATACGATTGACAATATTAATAAACTGGGAATGAAGGCGGTCGGCCGAAAAGATCAGATTGTTTACCATGAAGTGAAAGGGGTAAAATTTGCCTTTATTGGCTTTAGTTATTTTCCCGTTCATAATAATATGTTAGATTTGGAAGCGTCTAAAGCAATTGTTAAAAAAGCTGAAGCAGAAGGGGCTGATGTTATTGTCGTTTCTGTTCATGCAGGGGCGGAAGGAACGGCTGCTTTACATATTCGAGATAAAACGGAATATTTTTATGGTGAAAATCGCGGCAATAAAGTCTTATTTGCCCGAACTTTAATTGATGCTGGGGCTGATTTGATTTTAGGACATGGGCCTCATGTTCCTCGGGCGTTTGAACTGTATAAAGGTAAGTTAATTGCCTATTCTTTGGGGAATTTTATGGGCTACCGCACGTTATCAACTCAAGCGCAATTGGGATATTCTTTGGTTTTGGAAGCTGATCTTGATCCGGTGGGAAATTTTAAAAGTGGCAAAATTATTCCCATTCATCTTGATAGCAAGGGTGTTCCCTATCGTGATAATAATTTCCGCAGTGTTGGGTTAATTCGCAGTCTGACTCAAAGTGATTTTCCCAATACTCCTTTGGAAATTGATAATCAAGGTCAAATTAAGGTCAAATCTGACTAAAATCTGACTCACCTAGAAGTTATTGCTAGAACTGACAAATTAATATTATACTGAAATGTAACATTTTGTAAACTTTTTCATCCAACCTGCACTTATGTACTCTGAATCTTTGATGATTGCTCCTATTTATACCCTGATTGTGGCAACAACCGTTTTTGCTGTCCTGTTTGGTGTGATTTTTAAGGATATGTTAGAATACCAGGTACGTCTGTGGACGGCTAATCCTGAATCTCAAGGCAAAATCAATTACAATAATGGCAATATCATTATTGCTTATTGTGGAACAACGCTGTTTGTTTTTTTCTCAGTTGCTTTGAGTTTAACGGTATTTCTGCAATTGTTTTGGCTCGCCGCGATTATTGGCTTTGTGGTTGTCATTCCTACCGCTTTATTGATGTGGGTTCAACTCGGTTCTATGTTGCAGCTTTGGGGAACTAACGGAATAGAAGCCGTTGATCTTGACTTTTTTGCCTTGAATCAACCATCGGAAAAATCAACTGAACCCCTATCGAGTCAAGGAAAATAAATCAGCTCGTGCTTTTTGTTGAGAAAAACTTGACAATAAAGACCTTTATTGAGATAATAACAGATTGTGTGTCTAATCCCTGCTCGGATCAGGTTGAGACATCAGCAAATGCTGGCACAACATTTTTTTGTTGAATTGGGTTGAACCTCAAGCATCCGAGCGTGAAGGTTTAGCAATCTAATCAGCAGAGAAATACAGCCAGCTACCTGTACGGCCAAATTTAATCATAACCCCAATGAGTTACGCGATTATTGAAACGGGCGGCAAGCAAATACGAGTCGAACCCGGTCGGTTTTATGATATCGAACTGCTAGCAGTTGAACCCAACGAAAAAGTCACAATTGATAAAGTTCTGCTGGTCAAGCATGATGATGATATTCATGTCGGTCAGCCTTGGGTCGAAGGCGCAACGGTAGAAGGTACGGTTTTACGTCACTTTCGTGGACGCAAGGTGATTGTCTACAAAATGCGGCCTAAGAAGAAAACCCGCAAAAAACGAGGACACCGACAAGAGATTACTCGTTTAATGATAGACACCATTGCACTGAATGGCTCTATATTAGCAGGCAGCAGCGATGTAGAACAGGCGGCCCCAGTTGCACAGACTCCAACCACTGAGGTAGAAGCAACGACTCCAGAAGTCTCGGTGGAAACAGAACCCACCGTTGAGGAAACCCCAGTCGAAGCAACTTCAGCCGAGTAGGTTCATCGGTTCAAGCTTCGGAAGCAGAAGCACATAATAATAGTAAAGTGAACTTTTGCAGAGGATATCATGGCTCATAAGAAAGGAACAGGAAGTACCCGCAACGGTCGCGACTCTAACGCCCAACGTTTGGGAGTAAAGCGATATGGGGGTCAGCAGGTTCGTGCGGGTAGTATTTTAGTTCGTCAACGGGGCTGCCAGTTTCATCCCGGTAACAATGTAGGTATCGGTAGCGATGACACCTTGTTTGCCAAAATTGATGGTATTGTCACCTTTGAACGCAAAGGGAAAAGCCGTCAAAAAATTAGTGTCTATCCAGTACCAGTCGCTGAACCTGTAGAGGCGGCTAGCGTTTCTTAGTTCAGTTGTCAGTTTAACTAAGCCGACGGGAAGTCCCCCACCATAGCTGTACTCAGTTTGGTGGTGGGATGAAAGTCGGGGAAAACGGAGGGACGTAGTTTTCCAAATCTTCCGATATCGTTACTGTTTTATGTATAATGCAGTAAGGAGGTCTGAAGATGCTACACAAAGCGCTCAAGGTTCGACTCTATCCAACACCAAACCAGCAGGTATTACTGTCTCAGCACTTTGGTTGTGCTAGATGGTGGTGGAATTACGCTCTAAATAAGTCAATCGAGACCT
>NZ_JAYGHR010000055.1:0-5548 GCF_034932365.1 Limnoraphis robusta BA-68 BA1
TATGGGCAAGCAGGGTTTAAAAAACCATATGGTAAAACAGCTTTGTGGAGTCCTAGTTATTTTGCTATCTCCGTTGGCGGCGCACCTATTGACGTACTGATTCAATACATTAAGAATCAAAAAAAGCCGTCCTAGAAGGACGGGGCTTGTATCCCATTATTTTCGGTCATCACAAAGGCGGGACAGAGAAATGTTTAGCCTATGCCTTTGTCGAAGAATTTCCCCGACGGGGTTGGACGGTGACAAACTTCGCTCACTACCTCAGTTTAAATCCTCCCACCTGGGAAGTCGAATTAAAGCCTGTCACCGCTTGGAGTTGCTTTCATGGGGTGGATCGTTGGCAAGAGGACTGTGGCTGCGGTGGGGGCGGTGTTTGGCATCAGAAATGGCGGCGTCCACTTAGAGATAGCTTGAATTGGCTGCGGGATCAACTGATTGAAGTTTATCAAACCTACGCACATCAATTTTTTGATGATCCTTGGCGGGTTCGGGATGAATATATTCAGGTGATTGGCGATCGCAGTTCAACGAATTTAGAGCAATTTTTTAGCCAAAATCAAACTCATCTGTTAACAGATTTAGAACGGATCGATGGCTTGCGTTTGTTAGAAATGCAGCGTCATTCTCTGTTAATGTTTACCAGTTGTGGTTGGTTTTTTGAGGAGATTTCTAGACCGGAAGGAACGCAACTTTTACGCTATGCGAGTCGAGCGATTGAACTGGCGGCTGAGGTGACAGGAATTGATTTAGAAGCGGAATTTTTACGAAGATTGGCTCTGGCTCCGAGTAATGTTGAGTTGTTTAAAACGGGGGATGAAGTTTATCGGCAATTGGTAAAAACATCTCAAATTAGTTTTGAACAAGTCGCCGCTCATTATGCCATTAGTTCACTGTTGACCACTTATACGCGAGATCAGCAAATTTATTGTTACAACACGCAGCAACTCGATTATCAAATCGGACATATTGGCACATTAACTTTAGCCGTCGGTCGAGTACAATTAACCTCTGAAATCACCCGAGAACAGATGGATTTTGTCTTTGCTGTTTTGCATTTAGGCGGATGGGATTTTAATTGTTGTCTTCAACCCTTTGCAGGACGTCTAGTTTATAATGAACTCAAACAGCAACTCTTTGAAGCGTTACAGCAAGCGAGCGCGGCTAAAGTTATTTTAGAAATGGTGAAAGTCTTTGGGGAGCAGTCGTTGAGTTTGCAGGATTTATTTGCAGAAGAACGTCAGCGAATTATGGGGTTATTATCTCAAGAAACCCTAGCTCGTTTGGATCAGCTTTACACCCAAGTTTATCGGGATAATTATGGGGTGATTATGGCGTTTCATCGAGATTATATTCCCGTTCCCCAAGAGTTACAAGTTGCAGCAGAAATCGCCTTGAGTCATCGTTGTTTGACAACAGTTCGAGCCTTAGAAGCGGAAAGTAGTAATGGTGAATTGAGTCTCAATCATTTAGCCGCATTAGAAGCGATTGCAACCGAAGCAAATCAGCTTAAATGTCGCATTCATCAAGGGGAAGTGGGCGATGCTTTAGAACGGTTAATTGTGCGATCGCTCTGTATTATTTTACAGCAAATTAACCCCCAAACGCTAGAGACAGAAATTGAGAGTTTAGAACGACTCATTCAGCTTGGATATCGTTTAGAATTGAACGTGTCATTAGCTCAAGCTCAGGAGTTGTATTTGCACTTTTTGGGCAAAACAATCGTTCCGTTGTGTTTAGGGTGGTTACAGCGTCAACGAGAGGCTAGCAGTCAGTCTGACGTGATGGTTCAGACAACGGTTCAAAGTCAATGGGGAGTTTCTCAACTGCGGAAGTTGTTACAGTTAGGGCAAACTCTGGCTATTGATGTTCAGGAGTTGTTGAATCAGTTGGTTTAAATAGAAACAGCTAGGGTAGGTTGGTACAGATCTTGCTATTTTTTCCAATCTGCCCTTCTCAATTAGGGATTACAATACAAAAATAGGCTTAACTGCTTTAAATTATCCCTATCTTTGTGATTTGAGTCCTCAATGAACTTTTTTGATAAGCTAATCGCTGCTATTGAACGCAATCAAAGCTTGCTTTATGTGGCGCTTGATCCAAATCCTGAATGTCAATCTGATGAATCCGTTTTAACGATTGAACAGTGGCAATATCAGTTACAGTCAATTATCGCTCAAACCGTTAATGTTGTTTGTAGTTATAAACTGAATTTAGGTTTTTATCAAGCGTTGGGTTGGGAAGGAATCAAACTGTTAGAGCAAGTTGTGCAGTCAATTCCGTCGAATTTGCCGATTATTTTAGATGCTAAATATAGCGATCTCAATAGTAGCAATATTTTTGCGCGTTTAATCTTTGAACAGTGGAAAATTGATGCTTGTACCGTTTCACCTTACACGGGTTTAGATCAACTCACGCCGTTTTTAGTTTATCCGGGTAAAGCGGTATTTGTGTTGTGTACGACAGCGAATCCTTCAGCAACAATATTACAAGAATATCCCACCTCAGAACAATCTTTGTATTTACAATTAGTACAAGAGACGCAAACTTGGGGAACCCCTGAACAATTAGGGTTAGAAGTCGGAATGATGGCGGATACCTTAGCTCGGGTGAGAAAGACAGCGCCAGAACGTTTAATATTGCTTGAAGGGGATACATCGGAAGAAAATGATTTAATGGAAGAAAGTGAATTAACACCTATTTTAGCGGCTGGATTAAATGAGAATGGAGAAGGTTTGTTACTTCCAGTTCCGCACTGTTTATTGAGAGAAGAAAATGGGAATCAGGCTGTTACAGAATTTCGAGATCGGATTAATAAAATTCGCACCCAAGATGTTCAGGGAAGTCCCACTTGTAATTTATGGTTGCCTGATATTTGTTTTTTAGAGCATCAGCCCCATCGGGATTTGATTTTACAGCTTTATGATATTGGTTGCATTATTTTTGGGGAACACGTTCAATCTTCAGGGGAGGTATTTCCCTACTATGTTGATTTGCGACGGATTATTTCAATACCCCAAGTTTTCCATCAAATTGTCAGTGCTTATGCGGAGATTTTAGAGGGTTTAGAGTTTGATCGAATTGCGGGAATTCCCTATGGTTCTTTACCAACGGCGACAGGTTTAGCATTGCGAATGGAACGTCCGATGATCTTTCCGCGTAAGGAAGTTAAAAGTTATGGAACGGGACGATTAATTGAAGGACATTTTCAGGTGGGAGAGAAAATAGTAGTGATTGATGATATTTTAATTACGGGAAATAGTGTGATGCAAGGAGCCGAAAAGTTAAAATCAGCAGGATTGGAAGTTGAAGATATTGTCGTATTTATTGATCATGGTCGAGGCGTGATGGATAAACTGAAAAATAATGGTTATAAAGGTCATACCGTTTTAACGTTAGCAGAAATTGCTGAAACTTTGTATCAAGCGAATCGCATTAGTTCCCAAGAGTTTGATTTATTTAAAGAATCAACAGAACCAACTTTATCTTAACGGTTTATTCTTCAACTCGATATCCCAAATCCGCCAAACGACTTCGAGATTGTCGCCATTTGGGTTGAACTTTCACAAATAATTCTAGGTAAACTTGACCTGCGATCAGTTTTTGAATTTGTTGACGCGCATCACTGCCAATCGTTTTGAGCATCTGACCTCCTTTACCAATTAAAATCCCTTTTTGAGAGGGTCGTTCAACGTGGATGGTCGCTAAAATTCGAGTAATTTTGGGATCTTCTTCAACCCGATCAATAGAAACAGCGACGGAGTGGGGAACTTCTTCGCGGGTATGCAGCAAAATTTGTTCGCGGATTAGTTCTCCCATAATGAAGCGTTCCGGTTGATCGGTGACTAAATCAGGCGGATAATAATAGGGGCCAGGTTCGAGTTGTTCAATAATTAAATTTTGTAGCGTATCAACTCCATCACCTGTCAGTGCAGAAAACTTGATAATCGGCCAAGAATGAGGTTGAATCAGTTCTTGATAACTCGCATCAATGGGTTGAGCGTCTTGGGGTTGTTGATCGAGTTTATTGAGTCCGAGAATAACGGGAATTTTCGCGGAGTTGAGTAGATCGGCAATAAAGCGATCGCCACCTCCAGCCATCACAGAACCATCTACAACGAATAAAAGAACATCTACTGAGCGAATGGCAACTTGAGCATTTTTAACTAAAACCTGTCCAAGCTGATGATGAGGTTTATGAATTCCGGGGGTATCGACAAAAATAATTTGGGCTTCCTGTGTGGTTAAAATCCCTCGCAGGCGGTTGCGGGTGGTTTGAGGAACAGGTGAAGTAATGGCGATTTTCTGGCCAACCATTTGGTTCATTAGGGTCGATTTTCCCACGTTTGGACGACCGATAATGCCTACAAAGCCAGATTTGTATCCCCCAGGGGCGATCGGAATGGTAAAGTTCTCAAACCCATCGACAGACATAAGCAGGCAGCAGATTGAACAAGTAGAGTATCTAAGAGTAACACAACTTGATATCTTAGGTAAAATTTGCTAGATTGCGATAGTACGTCTCTATGATATGGGAAAGCGTCGCTCTCTGGACTCCAAGTTTTTGCAAGGATGAAGCCTACTGTAAGTTGTTACAAGCCATTTCTGACAGCAGAGAAGGTTTTGGGCTTGATACTTCGCTTAATATTGGAGTCAATTGAATTTTATTAAGTTTGGTGAAACTGAGGAGATGAACATGATGAAGTTTAAACTTCTGGGTGGGTTGTGCGCTATGCTCGTCATCAGCCAACCCCTGTCCGCATTCGCTCAAATTGGTGTAATTACTGTTCCGTCGGACTTTGATTACAGATACAAGCCAAAAGATGAATCAACCGATGACTTTACTGATCCCAATCCCGATCAAGTAGATCCACCAATCTATGAAACCTTACCCAATCTAGATAGGCCCGATCGAACCCTGCCCAGTGCGTTCAGATATCCCATTATTTACGAAATGGCGGTTGATGAAAGCATTACGAGTGATGCTGTGATTACGGATGAAATTTTTCTCGCTACACTCCCGCCTATTCCGAATGGAGTAACTCTCGATGATATCCCTCGTCTGCGAGCGGAATATACTCGTGCCGTTGAGGCATGGGGTGAATTGGTTCAAGAATGTTTGACTTTGAATCCCTTGCTGATCAAGGTTGACACGGGCAATCCAATTTTAATCAATGACAAGCCAGCAGGTACAATCGTTTTCAACGCTAACTTGATCCCGGTTTGCCCCCGATAGTCGAAAGAAAGGTGAATGTTAGGATCGTTTGATATTTTTGTTGGATTGGGATCTACTCACCTTAAGTAGATCCTTTTTTTGTTCAAAAATACAAGACAATAAGCCAATTAAAAAGTCAACCCATCTTATTTTTAGATAGGTTGACTTTTTAATATTTTATTTGTTTTGGTTGAATTGAATAAAACCAGAACCCAAAAGACTGCATAGAGAAATCAGAAGTAGAGTAACAGAGGTCAAGCCCTCGGTCTGTTAGTGTGCCTTGGCTACATCCATCACTGGACTTCCACCTAGCACCTATTAACGGGTAATCTGCCC
>NZ_JAYGHR010000056.1:0-5118 GCF_034932365.1 Limnoraphis robusta BA-68 BA1
GCGCGTCTTCCTCCGTTTTCTGATTCCTCTTTGATGAACTTTTCGATGTCGTATCGCCTTTGTCCTGACGGCGTTTTGATCGTGTTGATTTTACCGTCTGCTTCCCATCGTCTGAGTGTTCGGAGGCCTCCCAGAGTGTTAGCTGCTTCATTGGGTTTAACAAATTTAGCCATACCTAATTATCGCAGAGTATGGCATTGTCCAGCATTGTCCAGTCAATTTACAATTAGAGGCATTGCGATCGCTATTTTTACGCTAATTTTTACGCGAAGAAGGCGATCGCTCAGTCTTCAACAACCGCATCTTTGACTACAGTTTTCCTCGTCACTGTGATTAAAAATGGAATCAATTCCCAAATGCGGGCTAAACACCAATCGGCAAAACTAAACCTTCTCGCGCCATAATTGCTTTAGGAAAGACCGCTTGTACTTCCTGCTCTACCTGATCCAAAAAGTCATCACTGTGGGTTGGATCATGGTGAAAAATCACAACTCGCTTTACCCCTGCGGCTTTTGCCATTTTAACCGCTTCTTGCCAGGTTGAATGTCCCCAACCTATCTTCGGAGATTTGGGGCTGTGATATTCTTCATCGGTATACATGGCATCGTAAATCAGAACATCGGCATCTTTGGAGAGGTTCAACACATTTTCATCGATACCATCGGGTAAATGTTCTGTATCTGAACAGTAAACCACACTGCGACCATTCCAAGTAATCCGATATCCCATCGCTGTATTCGGATGGTTCAGTTGTCCAGTTTCGATTTTAATATCATCAAGCATCATCGAATTTCCTGCCTTGAGTTCGTAGAACCTCAAGTCCGCCCGTAAACCTTTCAGGGGAACCGGGGAATTCGGGTGCAGAATGCGTTCAATAAAATGCTGTTTCATTGATTCCCCTTCTGGAGGAATTGCACCATAAATATGGAAGCAGTTACCGGGAAGAAATGCCGGGGTAAATAGCGGAAAGCCCTGAATGTGATCCCAGTGGTAATGGGTAAAAAACATATAAGCTTCTATGGGCATTTCCGCCATCAAAGCATCGCCTAACATTCGCAAACCCGTACCACCATCAAAGATTAACCGTTTACCCGCCACCCGCATTTCTAAACAAGAGGTATTTCCCCCATAGCGAATGGTACTTTTTCCAGGAGTGGGAATACTCCCTCGCACTCCCCAGAACTGAACCACAAAATCGTCTGGATTAAAAGAAGAATAGTTAGGTTTTGGGCTATCGAGAGAAGTTACCATAGCAAGCGTGGTCGCGGTTTCCATATCGTTAATCTTCAGGCTTTAAAGTTCCACATTGACCCTGATGACGTAACAAATGATCGCACAACACGAGTGCAACCATTGCCTCTACCATCGGGACGGCTCTTGGCAGGACGCAGGGATCGTGTCTTCCCTTTGCTGCCAGTAATGTTTCTTCTCCCTCACGGGTAACGGTGCGCTGCTCTTTGCGAATGGTCGCCGTTGGCTTAAAAGCCACCCGTAAGATGATATTCTCTCCGTTTGAGATGCCCCCTTGAATACCACCGGAGCGGTTGCTCACGGTGCGGATTGTTCCCTGTGAGTCCGTATAATATTCGTCGTTATGTTCACTCCCGGTCAAAAGGGTACCTGCAAAACCCGAGCCGATTTCAAATCCTTTACTTGCGGGTAAGGACATCACCCCTTTGGCGAGATCTGCTTCTAGTTTATCAAATACAGGAGAACCGAGTCCTTTTGGCATATTTCTGGCGACACATTCGACAACACCGCCAATAGAATCACCCTGATCGCGCACTTGTTCGATCAGTTCTATCATTTTTTGGGCGCATTCGGTATCGGGACAGCGAACAATATTGCTTTCGACTTGTTCTAGTGTTACCGTATCGAGATCGACAATCCCTTCTAAGTCTTTGATTCGTTTGACGTAACCGACGATTTCCACGCCCACGACTTGCTTTAATATCTTTTTGGCGATCGCTCCTGCGGCGACTCGTCCAATGGTTTCTCGGGCTGAAGAGCGTCCGCCCCCTTGCCAGTTGCGAATGCCATACTTGGCGTCGTAGGTCGCATCGGCGTGAGAGGGACGATAGGCTGTTTCCATTTGACTATAATCTTGAGGGCGAGTGTCTTGATTTCGCACTAAGATTGTTAGCGGAGTTCCCAGGGTTTGACCTTCAAACACACCACTGAGGATCTCACAGGTGTCGGTTTCCTTTCGGGGTGTGGTAATCTTGCTTTGTCCAGGACGGCGGCGATCCAACTCGGCTTGAATTTCAGATGCGTCAATCTTCAATCTTGGTGGGCATCCATCGATCACCACACCAACTCCGCCTCCGTGAGATTCACCAAAGGTGGTGATGCGAAGTAAATGCCCGAAACTATTCCCCATAGTTAATAGATGATTCTCAAGATAACATTTCCCCGCATTGATTCTAGCAAATCTTGGTTTTTTGAGATGAGCTTGATCCCCATCCCCACCTTGATTATTATTCCCTCACTTCACATCGCAGATGATCACCAGAGACTCTAAGGGGCAGGTTTGAGGCAATCGCGTTTTGAACTCAAGCGACCTACTGCCATGCCCCAAAGGGGTCTAAGATTGCTACACTGATTTACAATGTTTTAATCTTCGTGATCTTCAAAGGGATCGCTCAATTCCTTAGAAGGAGGCCCGAAAGCCGTGTAGACGGAGTAGGCTGTAATGACGACCACCACAGCCGCGATCGAAATGTTAAGAGCTATTGCAGGTTCCATAAGGTTAATCTAATTTGACACTCATCCTTATATAATATTACGAAACATTAAAATTTGTTGTCGATTTAAATAAGCAGGTAACTTATGGCACAACGCACTTGGTTAGGAGATGTCTTACGTCCTCTGAACTCCGAATACGGTAAAGTAGCCCCCGGCTGGGGTACAACTCCCCTGATGGCAGTTTTTATGGTGTTGTTCTTTGTCTTTCTGTTGATCATCTTACAGATTTACAACTCCTCACTGCTGCTTGAAAGCGTTGATGTAGACTGGGCTAACTTAACTCGCTAAGAGATTGTTAGGCGTAGGAATTTCGGGGAGAGCAGCCTAATTGCTGTGATCATGTGAAATGAGTCCATATTTCACGGTTAAAGGTTTTAAGCGGGATATTCCCTAACCTATGCCTAACTGAAAAAATTTGAGGAAACAGCTAGGAGAGATCATTGTGAACATCTTTGGAATCGGTTTGCCGGAAATGGCTGTTATACTTGTTTTGGCTTTGTTAATCTTCGGCCCGAAAAAGTTACCGGAGATTGGTAGCAGTCTCGGAAAAGCCATTCGAGGATTTAAAGAAGCTTCACAGGAATTTGAGAATGAGTTCAAACGAGAAGCCAAACAGTTAGAAGAAGCGACAAAAGTGAGTAAATCTCAACCTGAAAAAGTGATCACTCCGGCTTCGACGGATGAAGCGGTTGATGTTTAAGATTAATAAGTGTTGAGATCAATGTTAAGAACAAAAATTGTCATAAATTTAGGGAGAACAGTCGAACTTTCTCCCTGTTTTAATTCGTAGTCATCACAATCATTACAACACAACTTCTATTCATCAACCATGACGGAGGCTTCTTCACCCCAAACCTTAATCATTCCTCAACTGATTGTCGGTTTAGGAAATCCTGAGTCAAAATATGATCGCACCCGACATAACATCGGTTTTGCTGCGGTTGATAGTTTATCGACAACTTGGCAAATATCTCTATCTGAAAACCGCAAGTTTCAAGGACAATTTGGGGAAGGAATTTGGAGACGAAGCGATAAAATTAGACTCCTAAAACCCCTCACTTACATGAACCGTTCCGGGCAAGCGATTCAAGCCGTTGTCAATTGGTACAAACTCCATCCAGAGTCCGTATTAGTGATTTATGATGACATGGATTTACCGATGGGGCGGTTACGGTTGCGACTGTCGGGTTCTGCGGGAGGTCATAATGGGATGAAATCGACTATTTCCCATCTCGGAACTCAGAACTTTCCCCGTTTACGAATTGGTATTGGGAAGCCAAAAGACCCAGCATCCAGTCAAACGGGAGAAACCATCTCTCATGTTTTGGGGAAATTTTCCCCCTCTGAAACCCTGGTGATGGATAAAGTGCTTAAACTGGTGTTAGAGGCGGTGGAATTAAGTCTTAAGCAGGGCGTTGAGAAAGCCATGAGCCTCTACAATAGTCGCAGTATTGACGAATAAAGAGAGTGAGTTCTAGAGGTTTACCGGAAACGACCGCTTATGTCCAGGTGACACGTCAATCCTGGCAACAGGGCATTTTGGAAGGAGAAGTCAGTGCAGGCGGCTTTGAGTGGAGATTTCAGTGGCGATTTAGACGAAATAAAACCCTGATTATTCAACCCTCTCAAGGTCGTGCTTTAATTCACGAACCTTTAGGTCGGTTTCTCGAAAAATGCGACTATAAACTCGAACCTGGGGGGGATTATTCATTTACCATTCGGGCAAAATTTTAGGGTCTATAAAACCCAAGAATGTTCGATTTCATAATATTAAGCAACTAAAAACGCCCCCCTGATGGAGAGCGTTTCTTGGTTATTCAGTTAATAGCAATTAACCTTTGATAACAGGTGCAGACTCAACAGAAGCTAAGTCTAAGGGGAAGTTGTGAGCGTTGCGCTCGTGCATTACTTCCATACCCAGGTTAGCGCGGTTGATGACATCAGCCCAAGTATTGATTACCCGTCCGCTAGAATCAATTACTGATTGGTTGAAGTTGAAACCGTTCAGGTTGAATGCCATGGTGGATACACCTAAAGCAGTAAACCAGATTCCGATTACAGGCCATGCTCCTAAGAAGAAGTGCAGGGCGCGGGAGTTGTTGAAGCTAGCGTATTGGAAGATTAAACGTCCGAAGTAGCCGTGTGCTGCTACGATGTTGTAGGTTTCTTCTTCTTGACCGAACTTGTAACCGTAGTTTTGAGATTCGGTTTCAGTTGTTTCACGAACTAAGGAAGATGTTACCAAAGAACCGTGCATTGCACTGAACAGTGAACCACCGAATACACCTGCTACACCCAACATATGGAACGGGTGCATCAAGATGTTGTGTTCTGCTTGGAACACTAACATGAAGTTGAAGGTTCCACTGATTC
>NZ_JAYGHR010000057.1:0-4732 GCF_034932365.1 Limnoraphis robusta BA-68 BA1
AGTGAGCTGTTCAGGTGATAGTGGTGCCTCTGGTTTTTGTGTTTCTTGTAAAATATCGTTTTTTATTGTCTCGGTTATCTCAAGAACCTGGGACTGTTGACTGGTGGGGGTTTCGGGTGAGACAACCCATTGAGATAACGGTTGTCTCAAGGGTTGTCTCGGTTCAGGGTTGTCTCGGACACTGTTTTGATTCCTGTAACCTTGAAATTGTTTTCCATCTATCCTTACTCTGTCTTTTATCCACCCGTTCTGCTGTAAGACTTTCTTGATGTTCAGTTCTAATTCTCTGCGATCTCTAGTGGTGTCAGACTTAACGTCAAGATGTTCTACAATCCATCGGGTCGCAACCTTCTCTTTATCCGATACCAGTTCCAATATTTCATCTTCAAAGGGCAAAGCATCCATGAAACCCTGATTGATTTCTCCTGACTGTTCATCTTCCTCTTGAGTAAGCCACCATTTTTCCCCTTGTTGATAGAGATGAACAGCAGCACCCCAAATCTGATCACGGTGTTCTTTCAACCATTCAATATCAGCAGGTTTTTGAACTTCTATTAACCAAAAGCGTCGGTTTCCGGTTCTATCCTGCAAGAAATCATCTGAGTTTGTTGTCCCCAAAAGGATGGCCCGTCGCTCGCTCTTAGCAGTGTCTTTTGCATATGGTTTGCGTATCCAGTCAATAGACGTTGACATGAATTGCTTAACCTTATTAACGTCAGCTCTTGTGGTGATTCTGCCAATCTCGCTTAATTCACAGCCCCAACTTCGCCGCATTTTGACAAGTTCATCTTTATTGGTAATGTCGCCTACATCCTCACAGTAATATTCTTCACTAAACAGGGTTTTCCATGTAGTTGACTTAAACATTCCCTGTCTGGGACTATACAAAACTGTGGCTGTATCACACTTGCATCCTGGTTGATAAGTTCTTGCTACGCCTGCAATTAGTGTCTTTTTAAACATTGTTTGGGCGATGGGTTCTGAATTCCCAAATAGAACTTCTGCCAGGTTATCTAGAATGCTTGTGTCGCTGTATTGTTGAGCGCATTGGTCTAAATAATCCCTTACCGGGTCGTAGGTATTTTCTTTAGCAACTTCTACGACTATTCCCTCAACAACTTTTGCTCCACCTTCAATCCCCAGTCCAAAGCGTCGAGAAAGGCTAACGTCTAGATAATCTAGTTCAAAACGCTGTCCTTTGATACCTAATTCTTCATTGAACAGCTCGAGTTCTGTGCTACGTTCATTAAACCTCAGTTGATTACCTATTATTTGTCTTGCTCTGTCAATCTCCATTGCAATTTTAATGGCTTTATTGTCTTTGCCTTTGACATTACTGACTGGTAGTTCTAAGGGTTGATTCTGTGGTTGTGGGGTGATGAGTCTTGCAGTTTGCTCTAACTGTTTAACCCGTTGGTCGGGTGTCAGCTCAACCTGTTCAATCCAATCAGCAATATCGCCCTTTTCTGGCATTTCTGACCACAGTTCAACCGGGTTAACGGTTGCAATCAGAAAGTCTATTTGTTGGGCTGCTTTGATGATTTTCTCTGCTTTATTGGTTCCGGCTTCATCGTGGTCTGGAGAGTAGATGAGTCCTTTAACTCCTGAGCGTTTGAGTGTCAGCAGGTCAGCTAGGATGTCATCAAGCGTCCAGCTTCCCCCTTGCCAGGTGATGGCAACAATCTGATTCTCACGGGCTGCCTCAACGCATTTCTCACCCTCAACGCCTAACACCCATTTACCTTTACCATGACGGATTGCCTCGTTAATCCGGTAAGCATTCCAGGGTAAGTCACCCTTACCTGTTACCATCTCGGTGTCTTGCTGATGATAGGGTAGGACTTTTTTATCAAGTCGCTGACTTCCCTCAAACTGCTCAAGGCGTCTGACTTCCTGTCCAGGTGCGTAGGGATAGACGCTGATGACTTGATTGCCTTTGGTGACGGGTTGAGGAATTTTAGGCAGTTCGGCTAGCCTTGCCAGTTCAACAGTTGGTAGTGGCTTTTGCCGTGAGCTAGGACGTGATGAACTGGGGCGATAGGAGTAGCTGTTGCGGGTGAAGGATGAGTCTGGACGTTCAAGGGCGTAGAAGTAGTCACCCTCTTTGTCTGTCTTAGAGGTCTTTATCCATCCAGTAGCGGGGTCAATCCCTCGTTTACAGACAGTTAACTCTCCCAAACTATAGCACCAGTCGGGTTTACCACAGTGAGGGCAGGGATTATCTTTTGTGACGCGCTTGAGTTGTTCGGAGGCAACCATTAGCGATCACCTCCTTTGATTTGAGAAAAGACTTTACTTGAGAATTGTTTTAAGTTATATTTCATGTTTGTAAAGCAATAGACCCATCGCTCTCAAATCCCCAGTACAGAGCGGTGGGTTTTCGCTTTACAAACAACAGGTATTGCAAGGGATGAGAGCATTTAAGGTTCTAGCTCCTTCAACTGGGAAGTGAACTACGCTTCCCCCGCCTCCGGCTGTCTGTAAGGCCGTCTCCTTTTAAAGAGCATTACTCCTATACAGACCCTGTGTGAGTTAATTGCCCTCACGGACAAAAGCAGCTTCTTTACCTGTGGTCGTTCTGTACTTTTTTTACTAGATGTGAGCGGCGATGTCAATCTAGTTAGTAGTGAATGTTGTGGTTCTGTGTTACGCCTCTTAAGACGTGTTCAGTTTTGTACGATTTTTAGCGGAAAGGTGTCACCTTTCCTGCGAGGCTCTTGCCATCTCTCAGGGGTACTACAGGTTCTGAGATGAGCTTGCGGTTTTGTGCAATTTTTACCACAAGGGTGATCACCCTTTTCGCGAGAGAGTTGATAATTTTTGAGAATGTTCAAAGTCAGGTGTTGTGCTACAGCAGATTGGGGCGTGTTCAGTTTTGTAGAATTTTTACCAGAAAGGTTAAACCTTTCTAGCGAGTCTCTCACCCTCTCACGGGCTTTTGTAAGTTTGTAGAATTTTTAGCGGAAGGGCTATAACCGTTCCTGCGAAAAACCTCACAATTTTAGAGGGGTTCTGAGTCACCCAAAAGCGATCGCAAAACTGGGGATTCAACCGAGGTGACGTCAGCCTTCAGTTCAGCTTCAAGGTAAACCCGTTGATACTGGCTGTTACCTCTGTTGCTGTAGCTGTCGGATATTTCCAGCAGATTGATAACGTTAGCACGGGCTAGGAGGTCAAGGAAGGCTCTCCAGTTCTCAATCTCTTGAGCAGTTGCAGTCAGTCGGATTTTGGCGGTCATGGTATCTCCTAGAGCGGGGTAGGTTGTTTGCGATCGGGTTGAGCTTGAGCAGTTCTTGATGGTCATAGGCATCATCCCAAGCGTCGTTGTCAATCCAGAGTCTGTATTGAATATCTAAGTCACCGGTTGAGTCTGTGCTGATAACGTAGGATTCAACCTCAGCTAAAACGATTTGACTGAAACGCTTAAACAAAACTTCTTGACCAATAGAAAAGACTGGGTAGCCTAAAGCGTCTGCAATATTGTTTTCTACCCAGTCCCAAAATTGTTGTTGAGGGTTAGAATTCATTGCATTAATTCTTCAAGTACGGCTTGAGCGCATTTCATCAAGGTAGGTCTGCGAATAGTTTTGCTACCTTTCTGAGCAATATATCCGCCCTGAACTTCGTCTTTTTTGAATTTAATTCCAGTCTTAGAGAACAGCTCATTTAAGGGTTCTAAACGAATTGATTGTTTCCAAGTCATTGTACGGATTGCAATTCCCTTAAAATGTCATCACGTAAGTCCGAGGGAAGTTGCTTATACAGTTTTTTGATTTCCTCTTTCTTCTCTCCGAAAGTTTGATGAAGGTAAAAGTCCTCATCATAATCAAAAAACTCATCAAAACATGATGGTTCAGGCTTCTCAATCAACTCTCTTTGAATAATTACGCAATTGTTAACAATGTGAGCGACAAAATCAAGTATTTGCTGTTTGGTTTTTTCATCACTCAAGCAAGTGTTTTTTGAAGTCAAAACCTTAGCTAACTTTCCGTTGTATTCACTAATGCTGATTATGTTTTGCTCGATGTCTGTTGCCATCATAAACCTCTAATGATCTTTCAAGTCGTTAATTGACCAACTGTGTGAGATGGAATGATAAAAGCCTTTTTTAAAGTTATCTAGGCTTATATCATCATATTTTGGATTGTGAAGACAACGCCAGCAAATGAAGGCTGAACGAAAGTATTTTTGTCCACAAATTAAGTTGTCAAGAATAATGTTTCGATGATAGCCAATTTTTAGTAGTCTCATCGTTCATACTGTTCTGCAATAAATCGGGGGTGATTGTACACCCCCCTATGACCTGTTTAATTGTTGTCGTGTTCGTCTACCAGTTTGGGTTCAATCACTTCTGAAAGAACTGGTGATGCCTCTACTACAGGCGACTGTTCAACTGTCGGTTCTGACTGTCGATTACCTCTGTTGAAGAATTGCTCAATCTGGGTTAACAAATCATACTGGATTTCTTCAGTCTGGCTTGTCTCCTGAGCTGTGATAAAATCGGTCAATACATTAAGTTCTGAATCTACCCGTTGCCGTTCACTGATGGCGATGGGTTTGTTTTTGTGGTTGGTGTCGTAGGCTAGGATACTACAACCAAGGGCGGTTGAGGATGCGACTGTTTTCAACAAAATGTCAAGCTTTGGTGACAATGAGAGAACAGATAACAGTCCAGTGCAACCAAGCCAGAAGCTAACTCGTCTGTCAATCCTTTCAGGAATGGAAATTAGAG
>NZ_JAYGHR010000058.1:0-4382 GCF_034932365.1 Limnoraphis robusta BA-68 BA1
GCCAAGACAAGGAGGCAATGCCACAAGAACGGGCAAGAAAGACCTTTGGAGACCTGATCTCGGAAGAGCGTCTCGGGGCGCCGCTCGCTCGAAGCGCCGACAAGGCATTGCAGGAGATACTGCCAGACCTGCATGCCGCTCTGAGCGGTGGGCGCTCGTACGCGGGTCGGCCTGCCACTGGAAGGCTCTCGCATCCGCACTACTACAGTCGCTACTTCTCCTACACTGCCTGGTCCGCGGATGCGCCCGACAGCGAGGTTGATGCACGTTGGGTCAGTGTGCTGCGCGGAGCCAGCTTCGCTGACGAGTTCATGACCCTTCTTCGGATCCCGGACGGACCGAGGTTCTTGGACAAGCTCGTTCGAGCGATCGACAAGGCTCCGGCGGACGTGGCAACCGCGGCACGAATTCTGCTGCAGATGGAAGAGGTTGTCCGCACGGAGGAATGGCAACGCGAGGTTGTCTCCAGCCGGTTGTTTGGTGACCGCAGTGCGATGACCATGCTCGAGTTCGTTGCTGTGCACATGCTGCAACATGCCCACGGGTTTGATGACCCCTATCCGGCACTTCGCGCGCTGTCCCCGGTCCGATCCTCGCGGCTCGTGTACGACGCCTCGCACGCACTACTACAGACGATGCGCGGCACCAACGCCGACGCCGACGCGTTCGTCGCTGTTGGTGACCAGATGGTGCTGGAACGGCTCCGCGAGCCAGGCGAGTTCGAGTGGTATCGAAGGCATCCGAGTCTCGTCGTCGACCCCGCTCGCAGCGCTGTACGCAACGGAGGATCGGTCGCCGACGCGTGGACCCGAAGCATCATGGACGACGCGTCGCTGATGACTGTCGTACTTGAACTCACGAAGAACCTGTCGTCCGAGGCAACCCCCGAAGCTCTGCTCGGGTATCTGCAACAGTTCGTCGATCTACCAGTCGCGTTGCCGGCATTGCGGGTTCTCGCTGACGTCGACGAACGTGCGGCGTTCTGGATCGAGCTCATCGAGGCTGCCGAACCAGGGCTTTCGTGAGACGTATCCGGGCGGGCGCCGCCTCGACGCAGCCCAGCCTGCGAACAGATTCATGAAGTAGGTTGCGTCAAGCGGAAAATCGGCGTAGCCAGCGGATCGGAACAGTGAAGACTGGGGTACGTGAGCGCTTCGGCCGAGGGATGGCTGGCATCAGCCGGAACGGTCGTCGCGCTGTTGGGCGGCATCGTTTCGATCGTCGCCGCAGTAGGACACGCTGACTTTCCTGTTGGCGTCAGAAGAACCGCTCATGCAGTGGTCGGGGCAGGTGTCTGCATTCTTGCCGTCGCGCTGATCGTCTACCTGGCGCGTGACACCGACGACGCTGCAGTCGTTACGAGCCCGACGAGCGTGCTTGCGCGATCAGGTGTCCCGTGCCCAGCACGTGGAGTGTTCGAAGCGGCGAGGGCAGCTGCGGATACGTTCGAGTTCGACCGTCTTCCCAATGACGGATCGGAGGTGATCCTTCAAGTTGTCCGCGAGCCGACACGCCCGGACGCTGAAGGCAACTACAAGAACTACGTGGTGCAGATCTGTCGAGAGTTCGACGGCGACCTGTTTTATGTCAGCTGGCAGACGGAAGAACCGCTCGAAGGTGTCGTTGCGCCGGCAGATGTCGATGGTGTGAGCGATCAGTGAATGTCGCGATCGGTGATCAGCGAATGTCGCGGTTGTCGGGGGTGGGTTCTTCCTGAATTTCAACGGTTGAGGGGTGGTCCCTCCAGCATGTCGAGCGACCAAGCAAGACAACTGGAGGGACCTCTTCTCATGATGACTCAGGAGGAGTTCATGGATGTGCTCGCGATGAAACGCGCTGGCATGACGTACGAGGAGATCGGCGCGCAGACCGGGTATCACCCGGCGACGATCTCGAAGTGGTGCAGGGAGGGTGGCCCGCCGGCGGCCCGCACGCTCGACAATGCCGAGCGTGTGATCGATCCGCGGTGGGCTGACAGGTTGACGGCGTTGTTGGTCGGGAACTCGTCGTTGTTGGCGACGTCGTTGTTCGAGATCATCCGCGCGGAAGGGTTCGATGGTTCGTATCCGAGCGTGGTCCGCTGGGTGCGCGAGCAGCGTGGCCCACGGTTCCGTCGTGCTGATGCGGCGTCGGTGCCGATCGAGACCGCGCCGGGCGAGGAGGCCCAGTTCGACTTCTCGGATTGCTCGGCGTGGTCGCAGCGCGTCGGGCTCGGGCCGGTGTTGTGGTGCTTCGGGATGATCTTGTGTTGGTCACGGTGGCGGCTGTGGTGGTTCACCACGAGCGTCGATCGAGAGCACACCTTCGAAGGCATTGTCCGGTTCTTCGACGCTGTCGGCGGGGTCCCGCAGCTGTGTCGCACGGACAGGATGGGTGCGCTCGGTCAGTCGCAAGGCCGCCGGTTCAAGCTGCATCCACCGACGCTCGAGTTCGCTCGTCATCACGGCACCGAGATCAAGGCGTGTCAGGCCGGCGACGCGAAACGCAAGGGCAAGATCGAGCGCCCGTTCCGTGACCTGTCGGAGTCGTTCCTCGAAGAACTCGTCGTCACTGGCGTCCCCGATGACATCGACGCGTTGAACCAGCGGGCGCGTGTGTGGGTTGATGAACGCGTGCATGACCGTGTGCATCGCACGACCGGTGTTGCGCCGATCGACAGGTTCGCTGTCGAGCACGGGTTCTTGAAGTCGTTGCCGGCACGCCGGTTCGACACCGACTACGTCGAGGCCCGCCGGGTGCATCGGGTGTTGCCGTTGATCGAGTGTGACGGGGTCCGCTACTCGGTCCCGGCCGACTGCCTCGGTCAGCTCGTCGAGGTCCGCAAACCCGTTGACAGCAACGAGATCAGCATCCGATGGGCTGGGCAGCTGATGATCACCCATCTGGTTCCGACCGACGGACGCGCCGAGGTGTGGGACCCGACGCACCGCGCCCAAGCGGAGGCATCCGCGTTGGCGAGCACCCACCGTCGGCACCTCCACGTGGTCCGCGACCACGAACCCGGACCGGCGTCACCGGTCGGGCCGGTCGGCCGGATCGAGTTGCCCGGAGGCGACTTCGATGTCGCCACCCCCGACCTCGCAGCCCGCTACGACCACCGTGATCTCGCTGTCGAAGGAGGCGAGTTCTGATGACCGGCAGCATCTACGAACAGATCAAAGATGATCTCGGCTATCTACAGATGGACCGCGCTGGCGAGGTGTTCGCGGTCCTCGGCGAACAGGCCCGCACCGAGGACTGGTCTCACGTCGAGTTCCTCGCCCGGCTCATCGCCGAGCAAGCCGACGCGACCCGCAACCGGCGACTCACCGCACGACTCAGATACGCGCGGTTCCCGTTCCGCAAGACCATCGACGAGTTCGACTTCGCGTTCCAACCGACCGTCGACCGCAAGCTCGTCGACGACCTCGCATCGTTGCGGTTCATGGCCACCGGCCGGCCGATCCTGTTCCTCGGCCAACCCGGCTGCGGCAAGACACACCTCGCCGTCGCGATCGCGATCCTCGCGGTCGAGGCCGGCTTCCGCGGTTACTTCACCAACGCCGAAGAGATGGTCGCGAACATCGCCCAAGCCACCCGGGAAGGCACCCTCGCGTCGAAGCTGAAGACCTACACCGCCCCATCAGTGCTCGTGATCGATGACGTCGGCCTGCTCCCCATGGACCGCGCCGCCGCGTCCGCGTTCTACCAAGTCGTCAACCAGCGCTACGAAAAACAGCACTCGACGATCGTCACGACCAACCGCGGGCTCCCCGACTGGGGCGAGATCTTCGGCGACACCGTCGTCGCCGCAGCGATCCTCGATCGGCTCATGCACAACGCCGTCGTGTTCAACATCAAGGGCCCCTCCTGGCGTCTACGCGAGCACCAAGCCCTTACCACCGCGACGACCGACCCCACCAAACGACGCAGCCGCTAACGTCACCCACTCGGGACGAACCCCACCCCGCGACCGCGACTTTCAGTGATCGCAGAACGCGACTTTCGTTGATCGCCAACATCGCCGGGAGTGCAGTGGACGGGTCGGCATCCGGGGTCGCGATTACGAGCGGGGTTCTTCGCAGTCGGGCGCACCCAATCTCAAGTGCCGTACCTGAGCGGTCTGAAGTGTCTGGCTGCTGGCGCGTTATCGAGCGACCTGACGGACAGGGCTTCGATGCTGTGTCGACCTGCATTGGCGTGGTCGGGTGTTCGCCTCGACAACTCGGAGCGTGGGCGGTGGAGCGTGTGGCATCGTTGGCGGAGTGCGTTCGACGCCGGGTTGGATGCCAGAGACGCCTTGGAGGTGTTGTGATGGGTTCAATCACGGTACGTGTTCGCTCAATCGGATGGTTCGTGACCGGGGTGTTGCTGGCAACGACAGCAACGTTGATGTTCGCGAA
>NZ_JAYGHR010000059.1:0-4198 GCF_034932365.1 Limnoraphis robusta BA-68 BA1
CTCCTGAAGTGCGCGGCCCATCCGCCGGTTGCACTTCTGGTCGGTGCCGCCGAGCTCGACGTCGGCGTGCAGGGCGACCGAGTCATAGCCCTGGGCCAGCGGACAAAGGAACTCATGGATGGAGATCGGCTGCTGCGCGGCGTAGCGCTTGGCGAAGTCGTCGCGCTCCAACATGCGCGCCACGGTCAGCAGCCCCGCCAGCCGGGTCATGTCGACCGCGCTCATGCCGCCAAACCATTCCATATTGAAGCGCAGCTCGGTCCGGTCCCGGTCGAGGACCTTGAACACCTGATCGGCATAGGTGCGGGCGTTTGCCTCTACATCCTCGCGGGTCATCGGCTTGCGGGTCGTATTCTTGCCGGTCGGATCGCCAATCATTCCGGTGAAATCGCCGATCAGGAAGATCACCTGATGGCCCAGATCCTGGAACTGGCGCATCTTGTTCAACAACACGGTGTGGCCAAGGTGCAGATCAGGTGCGGTGGGGTCGAAGCCCGCCTTGACCCGCAGCGGCCTGCCCTGGCCGAGACTGGCCTCGAGCTGTTCCCGCTTGATCAACTCATCCGCCCCCCGGGCAATCAGGGACAGGGCTGCATCGACCGACTCACTGGCCATGGAAATCCTTCAAAGTGTGCGTGACAGCGCGCTCTTGGGCGCCATGAAGTTAAAGTGACGTTAAACGGACGGGATTCAAAAATCCAGCAGGAACAAAGGTTTGACGCCAAGTCCTGAGCCTGTTTATCGTAGCTGCAGAACTGCAAGAGTACTTCACGCGTGATCGAATCGAGCCGCCCGGGCGCCAGCCCGACCCAGGCCCCTCTTGTCAGTGGCTCTGACCTCCTCAGGAACCCAAGGCGTTGGCAGCGCGAACATTGGCTGCTGGCCAGCTGCCTCGGCACCGTGGCCGTGCTGGTAGCATCGATCGTGCCGGGCTTTGCCGATGCCCACCGCGAGAATGCCGCCCTGGGTGTCGCGGCGCTTTCGGACGAGTGGATCGAAGAGCGACTTCTGCTGCCGCCGCCGCTGGAGACAGTGCGCGCAGAGCCGATGGGCGACCAGCATCAGTGGCGTCCGGTGACCGTGCAGTCGGGGCAGAACATGGCCGACATCTTCCGGGCACAGGGTCTCTCGGGCCAGATGCTGCATCGTCTGCTCGGCGTGGAGGGAGTGCGCGAGGCGCTCACCCGCATCCGCCCGGGGCAGGTTTTCGACTTCGAGCTGGATGCAGACGGTGCGCTTACAGCGCTGCGCTTCGAGAAGGACGACAGCACGCGCGTGGTGCTGATCATCGACGATGCCGAAGTCCGGATCGAGAGCGAGCAGCGTGCGATCCAGCACCGAGTGATGGTCGCTTCGGGACGGATCAGCGATTCGCTGTTTGGCGCCGCCGAGGCGGCCGGCATGAGCAATGCGGCAACCCTCGAGCTTGCCAAGGCATTCGGCTACGACATCGATTTCGCTCAGGATCTGCGCGTCGGCGACGAGTTCCATGTGCTCTATGAAGAGATCTGGCGCGAGGGCGAGCGCCTGCGCTCCGGCGATATCCTGGCCGCTACCTTCGTCAATCAGGGCAAGCGCTATCAGGTGTTCCGCTATATGTTCGCGGACGGTCGCAGCGAGTACTTCGACGCCGAGGGGAGGCCGATGAAGAAGGGCTTTCTGCGCATGCCGATCGATTTTGCGCGGATCAGTTCGCGATTCAGCTCGGCGCGCCGGCATCCGGTGCTCGGAACGACGCGTGCGCATCGCGGGGTGGACTACGCGGCGCGCAGCGGCACCCCGATCATGGCAGCCGGCGACGGCAAGGTGCTGTTCGCGGGCTGGAAGAACGGCTACGGGCGGACGGTGATCCTGCAGCACGGCAACCAGGTGTCCACGCTCTACGCGCACATGTCGCGATTCGCCGGTCTGCGGACCGGTGCGCGGGTGCGCCAGGGCGACACCATCGGCTATGTCGGCGCATCGGGCCTGGCCAGCGGCCCGCATCTGCACTACGAGTTCCGCGTTGCCGGCGTCCATCGGGATCCGCTGAAAGTGACCATGCCCAAGCCCGAGCCTTTGCCGGCCGGCGAGATGGCGCGCTTCCGTCTGCAGAAAGAGCCGCTGATCGCGCAGCTGGCCCTGCGCGAGAGCAACGCACTGCTCGCCCTGCGTCAGTGAGCCCAGCGCCGGGCGATCTCTTCGTCGGGCTGATCTCCGGAACCAGCGCAGACGGCATCGATGCCGCGTTGTGCAGCTTTTCCGCCGGCACCCGTCTGCTGACTGGATTCACCCTGGCCTATCCGGCCGAGGTCCGCGAGGCGGTCGTGGCGCTCAGCCAATCCGATGTCGCGGCGCCCTTGGACAGCATCGGCGAACTGGATCACGCGGTGGCGCAGTCCTTTGCTGCCGCGGCAAACGCCCTGATCGATCGCGCCGGCGTGGCCCGTGACAGGGTCCGGGCGATCGGCAGCCATGGACAAACGCTGCGGCATCGCCCCGAGAGCGCGCATCCCTTCACCTGGCAAATGGGCGACCCGTCGCTGATCGCGGAGCTGACCGGCTGCACCGTGGTGGCCGACTTTCGCCGGCGCGACATGGCGGCGGGCGGTCAGGGCGCGCCATTGCTGCCTGCCTTGCATGCCCACCTGCTGCGCTCGGGCAATGAAGAGCGCGCGGTGCTCAACCTGGGCGGAATCGCCAATCTCAGCCTGCTGCCCCGGCAAGGCCCGGTACGCGGCTTCGACTGCGGACCGGCAAATTGCCTGCTGGATGCCTGGCACGCACGCCATCGTGGCGCTGGCTACGACACCAATGGCGAGTGGGCCAGCTCGGGAAGCGTGGACGATACGCTGCTGGCTCGCTTGCTGGACGAGCCCTGGTTTGGTCGCCCTGCGCCCAAGAGCAGCGGACGCGAAGTATTGAATCTGGACTGGCTTGCCGCGCGCGCCGGCGAGCGTCTTGGCCAGCTCGACGCGGCGGATGTCCAGGCAACTCTGCTGGCGCTGAGCGCTGACACCGTATCCGCGGCCCTGCTCCGCGAGCAGCCGGCTACTCAGCGTCTGCTGGTCTGCGGCGGCGGCGTGCACAACACCGCCTTGCTCGACGCGCTGCGCGCGCGGCTTCCTGGTGCGGTGGTTGAATCATCGGCCGCACAGGGCGTCGACCCGGATCTCATCGAGGCCATGGGCTTCGCGTGGCTGGCGCGGGCAACCCTCGCCGGCGAACCCGGCAACCTGCCCGAGGTGACCGGCGCGCGCGGGCCACGCATCCTCGGCGGCGTCTACTCCGCCTGAGCCGCCGGCGCCTGCGGTGGACGCAGCCAGATCAGCAGCAGGCAGGCGATGATGGCTGGTATGCCGATCAGGGCCGTGCCGACAAAGAACCACGCATAGGCCTCGAACAAGCTGCGGCCCTCGCCCAGCCACTCCACGATCGCGCCGGAGAATCCTTTTCCCACCTTGCCGATCAAGGCGTAAAAGGAGCTGAGCAGGGCGTACTGGGTGGCGGTGTAGCCGATGCTGGTCAGGCTCGACATGTAGGCGATCAGCGCAATGCCGGCAAAGCCGGCAGAGAAATTGTCGACTGCCATGGCCACCGTGAACACGGTCAGGTCGGCGCCGCTGAGTGCCAGCCATGCATAAGCGAGATTGGAGCCCGGGCCGAGCACCGCACCGAGCATCAGGGTGTGCAGGAAGCCGATGCGGATCGCCAGCACACCGGCAGCGGCGGTGCCGAGCAGGGTTGCCACCAGGCCAACGCTGCCGCGGATCGATCCGACCATTTCCTTGTCGAAGCCGAGGTCGGCGTACATCGGGTTGGCCATCGGTCCCATCACGAAGTCGGCCAATCGGTAGAGACTGATGGTGGCCAGCATCAGAAAGGCCCACTGCCGGTGGCGGCGGAAGAAGGCGATGAACGGGCCGATCACGGCATCGAACAGGCCGCGTGTGGTCCACAGCATGGGCTCGCCGTAGTGGGCGCCGACGCCGCCAGGCTCGCGGGCCTTGAGCGCGGCGACCAGTCCGACCGCCATCAGGGCCGCCATCGTGGTGTAGGAAAGCGACCAGCCGATATAGGCCGCGAGCACAAGAATCAGGGCATCGGTGATCAGCAGGGCGCCGCGGTAGCCGAGCTGGTAGGCGGTGCTGAGCAGGGCCAGCTCTTCGCCCGAGTCGGCGCTCTCGATGCGCCAGGCATCGACCACGATGTCCTGGGT
>NZ_JAYGHR010000060.1:0-3854 GCF_034932365.1 Limnoraphis robusta BA-68 BA1
AGTCTAACGACTTGGTAGCGATTGAAAACCTACGGATACGCAATTTAGTTAAAAATCATCATTTAGCTAAATCAATTAATGATGCTGCTTGGTACAGATTTAGAGAATGGCTGGAGTATTTTGGGAGGATTTATGGGGTTCCGGTTGTAGCAGTTGAACCCGCATACACATCTCAAAACTGCTCAAATTGCGGTGAGAAGGTTGTCAAAACTCTCAGCACCCGGACTCACAAATGTCCTCACTGTGGGTATGTAGCAGACCGAGACGAAAATGCCGCCAAAAATATTCTAAAATCTGCACTTAAACAACTATCAAATACCGTCGGGCAGACGGAAATCAACGCCTCCCGAGAGACTGATCTCTGCTTAAGTGGGGAAACCCAGTTGAGTAAGTCAACTCATAGAAAGAGGAAACCCAAACAGTGATGTTTGGAATCTCCGTCGTTTACGGCGGAGAGGATGTCAACAGCCTCTCAACCCAACCTATCCGTTGTGATCAACCCATCTATAGAGTATCCGCTTCAACACAGCATTAAACCGAAAAACTCAAAATTCATCCCTCCGTTGAAATCTCTGTTTCCCGGTGAATAACTGCGGTGTCAATGTTCTACAATGCTTGATGGTTGCCTGCGATCGCTATGCAAACGTTTAGATACAACTGGAATTGACCTGAATGATTATTCCAACCTCAAGCTTTACATCTCCTCGAGTCTGTCAACATAGTCTAACCGTCTATCCGTTCAGTTTTATCTCACTGTCTCAGGTTATCGTTTCTATCTGTGTACTTGCCGTAACACCCGCTCAGGCGAATACTCAACAAGAGTTTAACCCCACTTTGGAAGTCGGAGTGGTTCAGCAATTTGGGAAAAAACCGACGGACACACTCATTCTCAAAGCCAAACCCGACGATCACCTAACGCTACGGTTTCAGTCAGAAGAAGGTGAAAAGGTTCTTCAAACCCTGAGTGTCATTCTCAAAATAGAAACCCAACCCTTGGCTGAACCGTTGGTTGATGAACGAATCGTTCTCAGTAGCCATCGCAGCTATGAAACCGCCGAGGAGGAAGCCCAAAAATGGCGGGAAATGGGGATTGAAGTTGAACTCGCTCAACCTGACTTGTGGCAAGTTTGGGCCAAACGTAGCGTTTATAATACGCCTTTATTGCGACGTTGGTTGATCGAAAGTATAAAAGCTCAAGGACATCAAAAGGTTCGTTTACAAACTCAAGTTCTCAAGCAGCAGCGAGTTCCCTATTGGGTATTGGGAGGCTTTCGTTACAACCGCCATGAACTTCTCTTGAGTGCGACTCAAAATGTGATCGAGGTTCACAAAAGTAGCAAAGATCCTCAACCGATGAGTTATGGCGGAAGTCTGGAACTTCAACCCGATGCCTATGGAACCTATACATTAGTCAATCATGTTCCGCTAGAAACCTATTTACGGGGTGTGGTTCCTCACGAAATGGGTGCTTGGCCCCCAGATGCTTCGATTGAAGCTCAAGCGATTTTATCGAGAACTTACGCCTTACGAAATTTACGACGCTTTGAGGCGGATAACTACCAAATCTGTGCCAATACCGACTGTCAGGTTTATAAGGGACTGACTGAAGTTTACCCGTCTACAGATCGAGGGGTTGCTGTGACTGAGGGATTAGTGCTGACTTATAATAATCAATTAGCCGATGCCGTTTATTTCTCGTTGAGTGGTGGAGTCACTGCAAATTTCCACGATATTTGGGATGGGCCTGAACGTTCCTATCTGCGCCCCGTTGTCGATGCACAAGGTCAAGTCTGGGATTTATCTGCCAATAGTTTAGCCGACGAGCAGAATTTTCGACGGTTTATGAGTTTGCAGAAGGGGTTTAATGAGGAGGGTTGGGTAGACTTTCGTTGGCGAGAAGCAACGAGTTTAAAGGCGATGACCGCACATCTGAAGTATTATCTGGAGCGTAAATATAGTATTAAACCGGATTTTCAGACGATTAAACAAGTCAAGGTCACACAGCGATCGCCGTCTGGACGAGTTCTTCAAATGGAAGTTCAAACCGAAAAAGAGACGATCAAGATAGAAAAGGATGAAATTCAAAATGCGTTCTGGCCGCCCGTGAGTACCTTATTTTATATTGATCCGATTTACGACAAAGATAAAAAACTGGATGGTTATCTGTTTGTTGGGGGCGGCTTCGGTCATGGTGTCGGTTTAAGCCAAACTGGATCGTACAAACTCTCTGAGTTAGGTTGGTCTAGCGATCGCATTCTCCAGTTCTACTTTCCAGGTACTGAGCTGAAACGTCTGAGTGAATCTGTTGCTTTTTGGCAACCATTACAGATGATTGAGAACGAAAGCCGAGTAATAAGGGACTAGGTTAGAATAGAATTCAGAATCCTGTGCATGATTTGAACATCTTTTCAACTAGCTGGCTAGTTGATGGAATCATAACCTAGTCCCGAGCAATCATCGATTCCTGAGTTGAGGGATTGAGGCCGGGTTATTTCTAACTCCTTTTAGGATATCAGTGACCCGTTACAGCCATAACTGGTCGCTATTTTTTTTTGATGTCCCATATCCCTGCAATTTTGAATCATTTGATTAAATAGCGATTTCTTCTTCTTGGTGAGTCAAAATCACGCAGTCTGAACTTGGATAGGCGACGCAAGTCAGGACATATCCCGCTTCAATTTGATCATCATCTAAGAAAGACTGATCGCTCTGATCAACAGTACCGGATTCGATTTTACCTCCACAAGTTGAGCAAGCGCCCGCACGGCAGGAATATGGAAGGTCTAAGCCTTTCTCTTCAGCAACATCGAGAATATACTCATCATCGGGAACCTCAATGGTTTCTGTCTTCCCTTCGGGCATTTTCAGTGTGACTTTGTAAGTTGCCATTTTGCTTTCCTCAACAAATTTTAGTTAGGGTTTTATCAAGTTCCACACAAAAACCCAGTCTTGATCAGCCTTGGTTTTTGTACTGGAGACTTTCGCTTAATCTAGATATTCTCACAATCTGTGAGTAACTTCTAGTCGATACTCGATTTAGTACAGTGCTTCTTCTTGGTGAGTTGTGATCACGCAATCAGAGGTCGGTTTAGCAACGCAAGTCAGGATATATCCCGCTTCAATTTGATCATCATCTAAGAAAGACTGATCAGACTGATCTACAGTACCAGATTCGAGTTTACCAGCACAGGTCGAGCAAGCGCCTGCACTACAGGAAAAGGGCAGATCTAGGCCTTCCTCATTAGCAATATCAAGGATCGACTTGTCATCGGGAACATCAATTGTTGTTTCTGGGCCTTCCGGCATTTTCAGCGTCACCTTATAGCTTGCCATCTCATTTTCCTCTGAGTTCAACTTCAAGAAAGTATAAGCTAGCCTTATGCAAACACTAAGGGATGATTAGCCTGAGCAACGGCACTTCAGACTTTCTTTATCTTTTGATATTAAGGGAAAAAACCGACGTTTTACAACGGATCTTGGAGATAGTTTGAATGGTTTTTATTATAAATTTTTCTAATTACATCCTAATTGCTTATACCTGACCCCCAAAAAACACAACTCGGCAGCCAGAGCCTAGAGAGTAGAGAGCCGTTTACAGGGGATTTTAAAAAGGATGCACTCTAGGCACACTCCGCGAACCCACTGATATGGCACACCCCTATAACTGGAAACACGGGTTATCCCGTTTCTCCTGATACCATTTCTTTCTAATCATGGAACTTTTGACCTTCGCGTAGCGTGCCGTCAGGCGTATCCCCCCGAGCAATCCCCCCTTGATCCCCCCTGCCCCCCTTTGAAAGGCAGGGCCGTTTCGTTCTAACCCGAAAACTTGATTTGTGGGGAGGTGGGGAGGT